>JBOHYT010000038.1:0-6081 GCA_050738055.1 Rhodanobacteraceae bacterium | reverse complement strand
CGCCAGTAGGCGAACGCGCACAGCGCACCGACGCCCGCGGCGATCGCGGCATCGCGGTAGTTGCCGTCGCCGCCGGTTTCGGCGGCGGTCAGCAGCATGCCGGACGCGAACGCGAACAGCGCGAAGCCGATCCAGTCGAACGGCCTGCGTTCGCCGCGGAAGTCCGGCATCCGGGTGCGGTTGAGCCACAGCCCGACGAGGCCCACCGGCACGTTCACCAGGAAGATCCAGCGCCACGACGCGTATTGCGACAGCACGCCGCCCAGCAGCGGCCCGACCACCGGCCCGAGCAGCCCCGGAATCCCGGCGGTGCTCATCGCGGCGACGAAATCCTTCGGACCGAACGCGCGCACCAGCACGTAGCGGCCGATCGGCATCAGCAGCGCGCCGCCGATGCCCTGCAGCACCCGCGCGGCGACCAGTTGCGTCAGGCTCTGCGACATGCCGCAGGCGAGCGAACCCAGCGTGAAAATGAGGATCGACGCGGCGAACACCTTGCGGGTGCCGAAGCGGTCGGACAGCCACGCGCTCGCGGGAATGCAGATGGCGAGTGTCAGCACGTAGCTGGTCAGCGCGGTCTTGAGATCGATCGGGCGCACGCTGAGGGCGTGCGCGATGCTCGGCACCGCCGTGTTCACGATGGTCGAGTCCAGCGTCTGCATGAAGAACGCGGCCGCGACCAGCCAGATCAGCCCGCGCATGCGGCGCAGGCTGTCGGAGGAACTTGCTTCAGGCATCGATCGGGCGGGGGTCGGCATGCCGGGTGCGCGCAAACCGTGCATTCTATTGCGTGTTCACGTTGGGCCGCGCGCGCACGCAAGGGTGCGCCACCACGCGAATCAGAGAAGCTTTACCACGGATCAGCACGGATGAACACGGATCGAGCTTTATCCGTGCGGATCCGTGCAAATCCGTGGCAAAAAAGCCTTTTTGATCAGACCAGCGGCATGCCAAGGCGTGTCCGGGTTGGCCGGCTCAAGGCCGAAGGCCGGAGCCGGCATCTAGATGAACTGGCAGGAATGCCGGGTCCGTCGCTGCGCTCCTTGAGCCGGCCTACGCAACTAGTGCGTGTTCCGGTTGAACCGCGCGCACACGCGAGGATGCGCCACGACGCGAATCAGAAAAGCTTTACCACGGATCAGCACGGATGAACACGGATGAACACGGATCGAGCTTTATCCGTGCGGCCCCGTGGCAAAAAAGCTTTTGATCACACCAGCGGCATGCCAAGGTCGAAGCGGCTGTCGTGAATAGTCAGGCCAAGGATGGCCGTTCTGGTCACCGTGAACCTTGAATGGTTCGGAAGTGGGGCCGTCAAACGAAGTCGCGATCACGGACGATCGCACGGCTGTGGTGGAAAGTCGGCCAAGGATGGCCGGTTCCGCTTTTGCGCGGATGGGCCCGCGCATAAGCAAGGCGTGTCCGACCTGCGTCACCGGGGAGGAGTAGGACGCAGGCCGGATACGCGGATGAGGGGTTTTGGACCAGGCAGTGGCACGAGGGTTGCCGAACCTGTTCGCTACAAAGTGGGACCGCACCTCATCCGGGCACAATGTTGCTCCCTGAACCTTTCTCCGACCTTTCGAAGCGCCGAAAACGTTTCGCAACGCGGCTCGCGGCCGGCCGGTTCGGGCCGGACGGCTATACTTGAAAGGACCACCGCGACCCGGACGAGCCCGCAACGTGGCCAGCCAATCCGACGACAGCCAGGCGAAACAGCGCGCGGCGAAGCTGCGCGCCGCGATCGAGGATGCCAACCATCGTTACTACGTACTCGACGATCCATCCATCCCGGATGCCGAGTACGACGAGCTGTTGCGTGAACTGGAGGTGCTGGAAGACGCGTACCCCGAACTCGCGAGGCCCGATTCCCCGACCCGCCGCGTCGGTGCGCGCGCCAGTGGCCGTTTTGCCGAGGTGCGCCACGCAATCCCGATGCTCTCGCTTTCCAACGCGTTCACCGACGAGGAAGCTGCAGCTTTCGTGCGGCGGATCGCGCAGACGCTGGGGGTCGCCGAAGAAAAGCTGGTGTTTTCTGCCGAACCGAAGCTCGACGGGCTTGCGATCAGCCTGCGCTACGTGGAGGGTGCGTTCGTGCAGGGTGCGACGCGCGGCGACGGCACGCTCGGGGAGGACGTCACCGCCAACTTGCGGACGCTCAAAGCCATCCCGCTTCGCTTGCGAAGCGGGAAAAATCAGGATCGCTCGCTGAAGCTGCGCGGCCGCGGATTTCCACGCGTGCTGGAAGCGCGTGGCGAGGTGTACATGCCGAAGGCAGCGTTCGAGGCGTTCAACGAGCGCGCGCGCGAACGCGGTGAGCGCACGCTGGCCAATCCGCGCAACGGCGCGGCAGGATCGCTGCGACAACTCGATCCGCAAGTCACCGCCTCGCGCCCGCTGGCGTTTTACGCCTACGCGATCGGCGAAGTGCAGGGCGGCACGCTGCCAGATTCGCATTCCGCGACGCTGGCGAAGTTGCGCGGGTGGGGTCTGCCGGTCAGCCCGCAGGTCGAAATGGCGAAGGGCCTGGACGGCCTGCTCGATTACCACCGCCGGATGGGCGAGCAGCGCGATTCGCTGCCCTACGACATCGACGGCGTGGTCTACAAGCTCGACCGCTACGACCAGCAGAACGAGATGGGCTACGTGTCGCGCGCCCCGCGCTGGGCATTGGCGCACAAGTACCCGGCGCAGGAAAAGAGCACGGTGGTCGAAGCCATCGAGATCAACATCGGCCGTACCGGCGCGGCCACGCCGTTCGCGGTGATGCAGCCGGTGCACGTCGGCGGCGTGACTGTCAGCAAGGCGACGCTGCACAACATCGACCAGGTTGCACGCCTCGACGTGCGCGCGGGCGATACCGTGATCATCAGACGTGCCGGCGACGTGATCCCGGAAGTGGTGCGGGTGAACCTCGAGCGCCGCCCGCGCGGTGCAAAGCCGTGGCACATGCCCGCCCATTGCCCGGTGTGCGGCTCGGCGATCGTGCGGGAGGAAGGCGAGTCGGTGGCGCGCTGCACCGGTGGGCTGGTGTGTGCTGCGCAGCGCAAGGAAGCGATCGTGCATTTCGCCTCGCGTCGCGCGATGGACATCGACGGTCTCGGCGACCGTTACGTCGAGGACCTGATTGAATTCGGCTGCGTGCATTCGATCGCCGACCTGTACAAGCTGACACTCGACGACTTCCTCGGCATGAAGCGTCGGGCCGACGAGCGCGACGGGACGACGCCGGAGACGGCGAAGAATGGCAAGGTCGCCACCCGTTGGGCGGAAAAGCTGGTCGGCGCGATCGAGGCGAGCAAGGACACAACGCTCGAACGTTTTCTGCTGGCGCTCGGCATTCCCGATGTCGGGGAGGCGACTGCGAAAACGTTGGCACGCCACTTCGGTTCACTGGATGCGCTGATGCAGGCAGGCGAGGCCGAACTCACGGCTGTCAGCGACGTCGGCCAGATCATGGCCGGGCACATCGCAGCGTTCTTTGCCGAGCCGCGCAACCGCGATGCCATCGCGGCACTGCGCAAGGCCGGCGTGCACTGGAAGGAATCCACACCGCGGCGTCGTGGCGAGGGCCCGTTGGCAGGTCAGACGGTAGTGCTGACCGGCACGCTGGCCTCGCTCACCCGCGACGAGGCCAAGGACAGGTTGGAGGCGCTGGGCGCCAAAGTCGCCGGCTCGGTTTCCAAAAAGACCTCGTTCGTGGTGGCAGGGGAGGCCGCCGGCTCCAAGCTCGCCAAGGCCGAATCGCTGGGCGTGGAAATCCGCAATGAGGATCAGTTTTTGAAATTGCTGGAATCGCATGGGCATTGAAACGCGCACGCGCATGGATGCGCTGCGCACCCGAGCGTCCCTGAACACGTTGCTGCGGACGTTTTTTTCCGAACGTGGCGTTGGCGAAGTCGAGACCCCGATCCTGTCGACAGCCGGCAACACCGAGCCGAACATCGAGGGCTTCTCGACCACCTTCACCGGACCGGTCCACGCCGGCGCGCGCGAGCGTTTTTTGCGTACCTCTGCCGAGCATCCGCTGAAGCGCCTGCTGGCGGCAGGTTTCGGCGATTGCTACGAACTCGGGCGCGTATTCCGCAACGGCGAAGCCGGACGCTCCCACAATCCCGAATTCACGATGTTGGAGTGGTACCGGGTCGGCTTCGATCACCGCCGCCTGGCGCTCGAGTGCGCGCAACTGGTGCGCGCTGCGTTGGAACTGGTGGGGCGCGATGCAGCGGTCACGACCACGAGTTACCGCGACTGGGTTCGCGGCAGCCCCCTGAGGCTCGATCCATTCATGGCGGACGAGAACGCGTTGCGCGCGCCACTTCGGGACTTTCACATCGACCCCGCGGGGCTGGAACGCGACGACTGGCTGGATCTGCTCGTCACCCACCGCCTGCAGCCGGCGCTGCCCACGGATGGCATCACGGTCGTGTACGACTTTCCGGCGTCGCAATGTTCGCTCGCGCGCATCCGGCAACGCACGCCGCCGGTTGCGGAGCGCTTCGAGTTGTATCTCGGTGGCGACGAACTCGCCAACGGCTACCACGAGTTGAACGATGCGGTCGAGCAGCGGCAGCGTTTCGAGCGCGACAACCTTCGACGCGCGGCGCGAGGACAAAGCGCGATGCCCATCGACGAAAACCTGTTGACAGTGCTGGATGCGCTTCCCGATTGCGCGGGCGTCGCGATGGGCATCGATCGGCTGCTGATGCACATGCTCGGCATCGGCGACATCCGCGATGTGCTGGCATTCGGCTTCGCGGACGCGTGATCAGCCCGCGGTGTGCGGCAGGACTCAGTGTGCGAGTTCGATCGCGCTGGCCAGCTCCCGGCGCCCGTAGTCGTAGCCACCGGCGAGCGGCACCTCCGGCAGCAGTGGCAACGACACCGGTGCCGGTGCTGCGAACGTGCTGCCCGGAACGAACATCGGCGCGCGCACGTCCAGCGTTTTGGAGTGCGGCATTGCGCCAACCAGTTGCTTGTACAGCAGCACCGCTTCCAGCAACACCAGGTCGTGGCCGGGATGGCCCGCCTTTCCGAACCAGTCGAAGTACGCGTACCGCTTCCGTCCTTCATTCAAGCGCCGCGATACGCCGATGTACGGCATGGCATTGTCGCGGGCGGCCTTCGATTCCGCCGCGACGAGGGTTTCCGAAGCAGCGTGGCTGACCTGGTAGGTCCCCATCAGGATCGGCCTGGCGCCGCCCGCGCGCACGATCTGCGCCAGCGCGCGCAGGGCATGGCGCGAATCTTCGCAGACTTTTGGCCCGAACCCGCAGGCGAAATCGTTGCCGCGTTCCTGCAGCACCACGTAGTCGTAGTGGCGGGCGGCAAGCGCGCGTTGCACCGCGTCCGAGTCCAGCCATTGCGTGAGTGTCGCGCCACCCTTTACCAGCATGTCGGTGTGGGCCGGACGTCCGTTGGCCTCTGCCAGTGCCGTGAACACCGCCGGCAGATTTCCCACGTAGGTCAGGCTGTTGCCGACGAACAGCAGCTGCAACGGTTTCGATCCCGCGGCCTGTGCGGCGAGGGCGATCGGCAACAGCAGTGCAAGCAGGGCACGGACCCAGATCTTTCGCATCGTCATCTCCCAAGAAACAACACGTAAATCGGTGTTGTAAATCAGATAACCTTTACCACGGATCGACACGGATCACACGGATCGGAAGCTTTTATCCGTGCACATCCGTGCAAATCCGTGCACATCCGTGGTAAAAAAGCTCTTGCGAAGTAAATTCCGTAAGCCATTGTTTCGTAACGTGGTCCGGCCACCGCATGCGGCGGTTGAATGGCTCAGAACTCCAGGTTTTGCGCGGCACACAGGTAATCGACCAGCGGCGCCAGTCGCCGGAAATGCCCGGCCACGAACGGCAACAGTTTCGGCGAACAGGCCATCTCGTCGTCGAAGCCGGCGCCGGCGGCGAAGCTCTTGCGCTTCAGGTCTTCGATCAGCGGGTGGTCGGGCGGAAAACCGTGCGGCGGACGGAGCAGCGATTCGCCGTGCAGTTCGTAGCGTTGCCGGAACGCCTTGGCGTGGACCGCACGCTTCCACGCGCTCGGATTGTCCGCGATGAATGCGCGGAC
>JBOHYT010000037.1:0-3746 GCA_050738055.1 Rhodanobacteraceae bacterium | reverse complement strand
CGCCATTCCAACAAGCGCCGCCATTCCGGCCGCGGCGAAGTCTTCCCATGCTCGTCATTCCGGACGCGTGGCTCCATCGCGCGATCCGGAATCCAGCTCTTGTTGCAGCTTGCCAAACCCGTGGATTCCGGGTTCCGCCCGCAAACAGCGCGGGCGGCCCCGGAATGACCAATTATCTTGTCGTCATTCCGCACGCGCGGCTCCATCGCGCGATCCGGAATCCATCTCTTTGTTGCAGCTTGCCAAGCCCTTGGGCTCCGGATTCCGCCCGTAAACAGCGCGGGCGGCCCCGCAATGACCAAGTCATGGAAATGGAACGAAGCCCGGCGCAAGTCGTGTGCCAGTCATTGAGTGTGGATTACAGGTTTTCCGTCAACCATCCTGTACTCTCTTCCATGGGCATCCTGAAAGTAGAGGTGATACCTGTACGTTGGGCCATGGATCACATCATTTGCGCGGACTACCAGTGCGCCGTACTCGACATTGCGAGTCGGGAAATCGACGGCACCGGTTGGATCGTTTTCGTTACCCCCTATGAAGCTGATTCCTACGGGGTGATATGCAATGTTGCCCGTGTGTTTGAAGACGAAGCGGATCTGGGTTGGCTTCATCACGACGATGTTGCAGTGCCGGTCCACTGATATAGCGCTGCCACCATTCAACAAGGTACAGGAAAACAGGGTTTCAACCGGTGGAAATCCAGGCTGTATGATGTTGACGAGGACAGTGGGGACACTTAATTCGGGCGTTACGGGCTGCTGACCAAACGCGGGGGGGGGCGGCAAGCGCGATTGCGCAAGCAGAGGCGATTGCTGCGAACTGTAATGTATAGCGAAACATGATGCTCTCCTTCTGTGTGTGCGGCGGAATTGCCGCGGTGAAACAGTGATGAAGCGGTTATGGGTGTTCCGCCATTCCCCGCAGTCAAGTGCGGGCCGAATGGGTCATTGGTTGTTGATCTTCGGCTGCCCATTACCTTGTTCGCCGGGGCCGGGGCAGTTGGGTGTGGGATAGTTCTTTCCGTTTTTTTTGGCGGTGACCGTCAACTGGTAACGGTAAATACCCTGGCTGCGCGTGGGGTCGGTATTGTGCACGGCCGAGATAACGCACTGATCGTGAATGATGGGTTGCTGCAGCGGGAATCCGTTGCTGCCGCACCACTGGAAACCTTCGAACGTGAAGTTGTCGTCGGTCGGAACCCAGGTGATTGTCGCGATGGCATTGCTCGGTATGTTCAACTGGTGCGGACGGCACGTGATGATCTCGTCCGGGTCATTCGCGTGGTCGTGAAAAGTGACGTTCACGAATAGATTGATGTATTCGGGCAACGTGTCCATGGCTTTTCTCCGGTATCGGTGGGGGAAGTGGCGTATCAAAGATGCAGACTTGCCGTTTGCGGATGCGCGAGCACGATGACGCCGGCAATCTGCCGTGTCGTGGCAGGATCAGCGGGGTAGGGAATTCCATGACGGAGCAACAGCGCAACGAAGGCTGGTGGTCGGAAGCCCATGGATTGCAGGCGGCGGATCACGGGTCTGGCTTCGGCCGTTTTGCTCGTCGCGAGCACGGCTTCGACCAGGATCGCCAGGTCCCGCGGGTCGGAGGAGTGCGCGGCGAGGGCGCGCATGTGCATAAGCGCTTCCTGCGTGTAATGATCCGGAGCATCCGCGTGATCGTTCGTGGCCGCGAGCTGGCCGAGCAGGAGGTCGAGGTTCGCCTCGATCCGGACGAGCGCGGCTTTCGGCGACTTCGCCGCGAGCAAGGGTTGCATGTTCGCACGCGCCTGCGTTGCCAACTGGCGCGCCGTCGCGGGCTGCTTCCGGGCCAAGGCAAGGCGCGCGCCCGCCAATTGCGCTTCGGCGAGGTGACGGCGCCACTCGGCGTTTTGGGGGTCCTTGGCGACCAGCTTCGTCTCTATTGCGAGCGCGGTGTCGATCGGCTGCGAGGCGCCAGCAGCGTCGCCCTGCTCCAACAACAACTGTCCAAGGAGTCCGCTGTAGTACGCATGGCTGTCGCGCCAGTCGGCATGGCCCGGATCGAACGCGATCAACTCACTGGCGATGCCTACCGCTGCCTTGACGTACCCGGCCCCGAGTTTCACGTGCCCGGTAAGGGCGAGCGTGCGGCCGAGCACGGCGTCCGCCATGTACAACTGCGCCTGCATCTGCCGGTTGTGTGGATTGCCCGTTGTCACGTTGACCATCTGCTGCTGACTCTTGAGGAACTCCCCCACTGCATCGCCAAGCCGTCCGTGTGCCAGCGAAATTTCGCCAAGGTTGCTGTGCGCATCGCCGATGGCGTTCTGCCAGAGCACGTCCCGTGGATGGGCTTTCGCCATGCGCACATCCAGTGCGAGATCCTTGGTGTAATCGCCGATCTCAGCGCCAAGTTCACCGCGCGCCCCGGCGACTTGCCCGAGATCGTCATAGACGTCGTCGAGGTGGTGCTGGACGTCGTTGTCGAAGGGCGCGAGCCGGGCGGCGCGCTGCAATGCGGCGGCGGCTTGCTGGAACGTGGTTTCCGCGCGGTCGAGCCGGCCTTCGTTCCAGTCGACGAAACCGACCCAGAGGAGGTTTTCCGCGTAGGTGTCCTGGCGCATGGCGTCGTTCGGCGATGCGTCGACAAGCTGCTTGTTCAATCGCAGCGCTTGCTGGAATGCAGCCATCGAATCGGACAACTTGCTCCGATCCATTCGCACTTCGCCGATCCGCTGCAGCGCCTTGGCACGTTGCGCCAGCTCGGTGGCGTTCACGTCCGTGGCGGGCAACGACTTGAAGTACGCCATGGCCTTGTCGTCGACGGCGCTGAGGATGTCCAGCCGGTCCACTTGGCGCAGTTTGGTCGACAGATCACCCAGCATGAAATTGACCAGATCCTCGGCCTGCTTCTGGCGGCGTTGGGCGGCTTGTTGCGCGACCACGGCATGGTGTTGCGCGACGACGGCCTGGTGGCGCGAGATCAACGCGTAGATCGCCAGCACGCTGGTAATCGCCATCACGACCAACGCCAGCGCGGTGATCGCGGCCATACGCCGCATCTGTCGATGCTGCTCGCGCTGCTTCAGTTGATCGAGGCCGACGCCGAGCAATCCTGCGATGAGCTTCAGCGTGGCGCCGGTCTTGCCGTCCTTGCCTGCGCGTGCGTCGGCGGCGACCGGTTCGGTGCGCTCACCGGCTGGCTGGCCGTGCGCATCGAGGGCATGACGAAGCGCGGGGCAGAAGCATTCCTCTCCTTCATGGCCGGGCCAGTCGCTGATGCCGGGTTCGCCATCGACGATCAGGCAGAAGATGCGTTTGCCGCGGCCCATCCGTTTGAACGCCAGCACCTCCTCGTTGACCCAGCGCGATCGTGCCGAGTGCGGCGAGCAGATCACGATGAGGTTGGCCGACTCGCGCAACGCCTGCTCGACACGCTGATTGAGATCGGTGGCACTGGCGAGTTCCTCGCGATCGCGGAATACCGGATGCAGGCGGCGGGGGATCACGCCCGCGGCGGTTTGCAGGCCGATGAGGCGCGTGGGTACGCGGTAGGTTTCCAGCGCCTTGTGCAGCCAGTCGCCCCACGCCTTGTCGCGGTGGCTGTAGCTGTTGAAGGCGCGATAGGTGAAGCCGGTACCGGACGACGACTCGGGCATGCGACGCTCCTCCCGGATGCGAACCGGGGAACCCTCGTCGAGGCTGGGAGGGTCGGGAACCCGAAAGTGCTCAGTCGTGGCGGGCAACGGCGAGCCTAACACCAATCGTGAA
>JBOHYT010000036.1:0-1147 GCA_050738055.1 Rhodanobacteraceae bacterium | reverse complement strand
AGGCCGCTCGGATCGCTCCCTCCCACCCCCGCCGCGGGCAACTCGTGCCGGACGGCACGAGCCAGCCGCCTCGGTGTGTGCCGGACGGCACGAGCCAACCGCCTGGGTGTGCGGGGGGAGCACAAGGGGATGGGCGGCGAACTGAAAATCGCTTGGAAGCAAGAGTGAGTGCGCCAACACGAAGAGGTGGATTGCCTTTGAGATGCGGGAATGCGGGATACGGACCGCGGCGATGCGCCGGATTTTTTGCCCACGGGCCATAGGCCCGTGCCACTTTTGGCGGCGACGGTTTGAAGGGCGAAGGACGATGTCGGGGTTCAGGACTTTTCTTCGGCCACGCGCATGGCTTTGGCCCACAGTCCTAAGACGCGATCGACGTTGGTTGAGGCGGCCGCCTGCGCGTTGGCGGCGTCCGGGTGGGCGTCGAACCAGGCGAGGCAGCGGCGCATGCCTTCGAGGAAGGGTGTCTGCGGCGCGGTGGCGTATTCGGGCACGGCCGATTTGATCTTGCTGTTGTCGAGGACGACCGAGTACATTTTGTCGCCCTTGAACCCGTCGTATACGGAGGGCTCGGCCTTGCCGAGGAACTCCACCGGGATGTGCACCAGTTTGGCTTCGACGCCGGCCGCGCGGGCCATGGTCTGGAAGATCTGGTCCCAGGTGAGGACTTCATCGGCGGTGATGTGAAAGGTTTCGCCCAGCGCGCGGTAGTTGCCGAACAGGCCCACGCAGCCGACGGCGAAGTCGCGGTTGTAGGTCATCTGCCAGAGGGACTGGCCGTCGCCGTGGACGATCAGCGGTTGGCCGGCGCGCAGCCGGACGAAGTGCTGGAAGTTCAAGCCGAAGGTCCCGGGCACCATCTGGTCGCAGTAGGTGTAGCTGGGGCGGACGATGGTGATGGGAAAGGCTTTTTCGCGGTAGGCGGCGACGGCGGCATTTTCGAGCGCGATTTTGTTGCGGCTGTACTGCCAGTAGGGGTTGTGGACGGGGGTGCTTTCGGTGATGCGGAAATGGTTGGGCGGTTTCTGGTAGGCGCTGGCGGAGCTGATGACCATGTATTGGTCATCAGCTCCGCCAGCGCCTACCAGAAACCGCCCAACCATTTCCGCATCACCGAAAGCACCCCCGTCCACAACCCCTACTGGCA
>JBOHYT010000035.1:0-20369 GCA_050738055.1 Rhodanobacteraceae bacterium | reverse complement strand
CCCAGCGTCACCGCCATGCTGGCCGGAAGCGTCCAGGGGGTCGTGGTCCAGATCGGCACGGACACGAGGGTGTCGTCATCGATCGTGACGCCGAATTTTGCCGCCAGTGCCTTCGGATCGAGCGCGTCATAGGCGACGTCGATCGCCGGCGAGAGTTTGTCGGCATACTCGATCTCGGCCTCGGCCAGCGCGGAGCCGCAGTCGAAACACCAATGCACCGGCTTGAAGCCACGCGCAAGGTGGCCGTTGGCATACACCCCGGCAAGCGCGCGCAGGATGTCGGCCTCGTAACGGAAATCCATCGTGCGGTACGGGCGTTCCCAGTCGCCCAGCACGCCGAGCCGCTTGAAATCCTGGCGCTGCAGGTCGATCTGCGCCGCGGCGTACTCACGGCAATGTTTGCGGAAGCTTTCGGCGTCGAGCTTGTGGCCGACCTTGCCGTACTTCTTTTCGACCGCGATTTCGATCGGCAGGCCGTGGCAATCCCAGCCCGGCACGTAGGGCGAGCGCAACCCGGCCATCAGCTTGGAGCGGACCACGACGTCCTTCAGGATCTTGTTGACCGCGTGGCCCAGATGGATCTTGCCGTTCGCGTACGGCGGACCATCGTGGAGGATGAACGCGTGCTCGCGCTGCGCGGTATGTCGCTGCAGATCGGCGTACCGCTGCTCGGATTCCCACTCCGCCAGCATCGCCGGTTCGCGCCTGGCGAGATCGGCCTTCATCGCGAAGCCGGTCCTGGGGAGATTGATGGTGTTCTTGTAGTCCATTCGGGATTCGGGATTCGGGACCGGGGGCCGGGAAGCGTATCAACCTTTATCGTCATCCCGGGGCGAGCGCCAGTTTCATCGGCGATCGAACCCGGGAAGCGTATCAACCTTTATCGTCATCCCGGGGCGAGCGCCAGTTTTATCGGCGATCGAACCCGGGAAGCGTAACAACCTTGGTCGTCATCCCGGGGCGAGCGCCGGCTTCATCGGCGATCGAACCCGGGATCCATTTTGATTTTTCCAGATGCATCACGAAACCACGGATCCCGGCTATCGCCGGGATGACGGAACAGAACCTCGCGTGCGCTCGATGCATCTCGATCCATCTGTGCACGCAACGCATCCAGATCGGCGAACTTTTCCTCGTCGCGCAGTTTGGCGACGAACTCGACCTCGATGCGCTTGCCGTACAGGTCGCCGTCGAAATCGAACAGGTGCGTTTCCAGCAACGGCTCGCCAGCCTCCGTGACGGTCGGGCGAACGCCGAGGCTGGCGACACCGGACCGCGGCGCTGCCCCAAGCCCATGCACGCGGACGGCGAAAATTCCCGCAACCGGCGCGATCCGCCTGCCGAGCCGCAGATTGGCGGTCGGATAGCCGAGGTCATGGCCGACCCGTTGCCCGCGCGCCACACGCCCGCCGATCGTGAAGGGGCGACCCAGCAGCCGCGCTGCGTGCGCGAGATCGCCTTCGGCCAGCGCGTCGCGGATCCGCGACGCCGATACCCTTTCGCCGTCCTCCGTCGCAACGGGATCGAGCACCCGCACTTCGAAACCGAGTTCGCGTCCCAGCCGGCGCAGCAACCCGACATCGCCGGCACGCTGGTGGCCGAACCGGAACGCGGCACCGACCCAGACTTCCCTCGCGCCCAGTCGCGCGATCAGTACCTCGCGCACGAAATCCTCCGCGCCCATCGCCGCCAGCCGCGCGTCGAAACGCAACAGCAGCAGCCGCTCGATGCCGGCATCCGCGAGACCGCACAGCTTTTCGCGCAACGACGAAAGCCGCGCCAGCGGCTGCCTCGAAAAAAACGCCCGCGGCAGCGGCTCGAAGCTCACGACCGCCGGGACAAGGCCGCGATCGCGCGCTCGCTCGCGGACCCGCGCGAGCAACGCGGCGTGACCGCGGTGCAGGCCATCGAACGCGCCGATCGCGAGCACGCAGCCGTCCGGGGCCAGGCATGGTCCCGCGATGTCACGGTGGATCTCGAGCATCGGGGGAGTATATCGGCAGGTGGTCAATCAATAACCTTGCAGCCCGATGCATCGACGCGCGCCAGCAGATCGGCCACGTGCCCGCGCCCCGGCACCTCGAGATCGGGCGCAACGTCGGCGAGCGGCAACCGCACGAACGCGCGTTCGTGCAGACGCGGGTGCGGAAGTTCCAGGCCGGGCTCGCACACGACGAAATCGCCGTACAACAAAAGATCGAGATCCAGCGTGCGCGGCCCGTAACGCACGGCGCGCATCCGCCCCGCACGGGTTTCGATCGCGAGCAGCGCTTCCAGCAATTCGCGCGGCGTCAGCGTGGTTTCAAGCAGCGCGACCGCGTTGATGAAATCGGGTTGCCCGATGACGCCCCACGGCGGTGTCCGGTACCGGCGCGAACGGGCGCGCAATGCCGCGCGCGGCAATGCCGCCAGCGCCGCGAATCCACGTTCGACCTGCGCCTGCGGGTCGTCGAGGTTGCTGCCCAGCGCCACGCAAGCGGTGACTGCGCCCGACACCGGTCACTCCCGCGAGGCGGGCGCCGCACTCCCGGAGCGGCCGCGGCCACCGCCACGCCGCCGGCGGCGCTTCGGCTTGTCGGTCGGCTGACCGGCACTGGCGGCCGGCGGTTTGGGCGCCAGCGCCTGCGAAAGTTCGTCGGGCGGGAGCGACTGTGCCCACGTCCACCATTCGCTCCATTCGCGCAACGTCTCGGACTCGTCCGCGCGCATCAGCAGAAAATCATAGGCGGCGCGGAAGCGCGGATGCGCCATCAGCCGAAACACCCGCTTGCGGGTACGCTCGGCGAAGCGCGGCTGCAGCGCCCAGATCTCCTCGATCGCGTAACCGAAACGACGCGGGATCGCGACCCGCTTGGCCTGCTCGGCCATCACCCGGTGCGCGGCACGCTGCCACGCCAGGGATCGGACCGTGCCCTCCGCCTGCAGCAAGCTGGCGAGCTTCGCGACTTCACCCCACAACAGGATCGCGAACAGGAATGCCGACGTCACCGGCCGGCCCTCCGCGACACGCGTATCGGTACCGGTGAGACCCCGCTCGATCATCGCGTGCAGGCTGCCCGCCCCGTCGTGCGCCAGCGCGTGCGCCGTGGCGGGAAACAAGTGCTCCAGCAGGCCGTAGTGGACCAACGTGCGGAAGCTCGCGAGGCCATAGCCGGTCAGGAACATCTTCTGGCACTCGTCGAACAGCCGCGCGGCCGGCGCGTCGCCCAACAGGCGCCCAAGCTGCGCAAACGGCGCCGCGGCCTCCGGGTCGATGGTGAAGCCGAGTTTGGCCGCGAGCCGTGCCGCGCGCAGCATCCGCACCGGATCCTCGCGGTAGCGCGTGGACGGATCACCGATCAGGCGCAAGTGCCTGGATTCGAGGTCGTCGATGCCGCCGACGTAGTCGATGACGCTGAAATCGGCGATGTCGTAGTACAGCGCATTGACCCGAAAGTCCCGGCGCAGCGCGTCCTCCTCGATCGTGCCCCACACGTTGTCGCGCAGGATACGGCCATCGACCACGTGGCGGTCGCCGCTGGTGTCGCCTTCACCGGTTCCACGGAAGGTCGCGACCTCGACGATCTCGGGGCCGAAGATCACGTGCGCGAGCCGGAACCTGCGACCGATCAGCCGGCAGTTGCGGAACAGCTTGCGGACTTCCTCGGGCGTCGCGTCGGTGGCGACATCGAAATCCTTGGGTTGGCGTCCGAGCAGCAGGTCGCGCACCGCACCGCCCACCAGACAAGCGCGAAAGCCCGCATCCTTCAGGCCGTACAGCACGCGCAGCGCGCCGCGGCTGATCTGCTTGCGGGAAACATTGTGCTGGTCGCGCGGAATCACACGCGGCGCCGGCAACGCGGAACGGGATGCGGAAGGATCAGAACTCAAGCGAACGACGTCCATGCGGGTCGTGCCGGATTCGGACACGAAGTTCGTTATACTAGCGCGCTCCGTCGCCCGACGCTCCCTTCGTCTAGTGGCCCAGGACATCGCCCTCTCACGGCGGCAACGCGGGTTCGAGTCCCGCAGGGAGCGCCAGTATTTGTGTGATCGTCCATTTGAGTGCGATCGTCCATGATCGCTGCTTCGATCAGCCCTGAAGCGTGCTTGAGGCGCTCGCGATCTGCGGGATCAGAACGGGCATCCCTGCCCTGACTTTTCACAACAGCCGCTCCGATTGAAGCATCCACAGCCGCTTCGATTGAATCGTCATGTGTGCGATGATGTCTGATTGTTGCATACGTCTCCGTCTCTCGTCTCTCGTTGGTGGTCATTGCGGCGGGTCAAGACCCGCCCTACGTCTCCCGTCTCCCGTCTCCCGTCTCCCGTCTCCCGTCTCCCGATTCCCCCATGACCTTCGTCGTCACCGACAACTGCGTGAAGTGCAAGTACACCGACTGCGTGGAGGTGTGTCCGGTCGATTGTTTCCACGAGGGGCCGAACTTCCTCGCCATCGACCCCGACGAGTGCATCGACTGCACGCTGTGCGAACCGGAGTGTCCGGCCAACGCGATCTTCCCCGAGGACGACGTGCCCGCCGGACAGGAGCACTACGTCGCGTTGAACAAGGAATTGGCCAAGGCGTGGCCGGTGCTCACCGAACGCAAGGATCCTCCGCCCGACGCCAAGGACTGGGACGGCAAGCCCGACAAGTTGCCGCTCTTGGAACGTTGAGACTTCCCGTTCGAAGCCGCTGTTGTGAAAAGTCAGGCCATGGATGGCCGTTCTGGAGTCGCAAAGCCCACGCGCTTCATGCCAGTGGAAAGTCATGACGACGCAGCGATCAGGGACGATCGCACAATTATTTTAAGCGTTGCTGCAGCAGTGCGATCACCCGCGCGGCCGCATCCGGATTGCCGCTCGCCTCGATCAGGCTGCCGGTCCCCTGCGGAACCACGCTGACGGTCACGTCGCCGGCCACGGTTTCGCTCTTGCCGTGGTGGAACATGCGGTGCAGGAAGCCGCCCTCGGGCTTTTCGGTCACCACCGTATCGACAGCGATCTGATAAGTGTGCGCGGCATCGTCGTGCGAGGTGACTTTGCCGACTTCGCCGCGCGCGAGCGCGAGGCCCACCCGGTGATAGGCGCTCTCGGGCGTATCGGCGAGCGTCATGCTGGCGCCGGCCGCGGCGGGCGGCGCGGCGGCTTCAGGTTGTCCGGCGGGAGCAGGCGCTTCCGCGGAGGGCACTGCCGCGGTGGCCGCGCCGTTCTCCGCGCTCGGAACCACCAGCGCTTCGGTGGTGGGCGGCTGGTTCATGCCCGGCGGAACCTCCAGCGGGCGTTCCTGTTGTGCGGACTTGTAGGCCGGCTCCTTGTGGCGGAACGGATTGTGGGCCTTGATGGTCTGGCAGCCGGTCAGCGCGACCGGGGCGAGCACGAAAAGCAGCAGTGGGAGTCGTTTCATGGGCGCATTGTGCATGATCAGGGCGAGGGGGCGCCAGCCACGGCACGCAACGCATCGCGCAGGCGCATTCGCGCCGGGCCCGGCGACAACGGCACCAGCGGCAGCCGCACGGTCGCCTCGCACAGTCCGAGTTCCGCGAGGCCGGCCTTGACCGGGATCGGGTTGGGCGCGCAGTTCAGCGCCTCCAGCACGGGCGCGAGGCGCGCCATGTTCTGCCGGGCCGTGGCGCGATCGCCACCGCGCGCGGCATCGCAGAGTGCCCGGAACAACTTCGGAACCAGATTGTTGACCACCGACACCACGCCTCCCGCACCCGCCAGCATCGCCTCGGCGGCGCTGCCATCGTCGCCCGACAGGTAGACAAATCCCGGGCGCTGAAGTTGCGCCATCGCACGGATCCGCTCCGGCGTATCCACAGCTTCCTTGATCCCGACGATGCCCGCGGTGTCGCGCAGGCCCGCGACGGTTTCCGGCTGCATGTCGCAGCCGGTGCGGGACGGCACGTTGTACATCACGACCGGGATGTCGCAATGCGCGGCGACCTCATTGAAATGCCGACGCAGGCCGTCCTGGGTAGGACGCACGTAATACGGAGTGACTACCAGCGCCGCGTCGGCACCGAGCGCCCTGGCGCGGCGCGTCAAGGCGACGGTCTTCGAGGTCGCTGCCTCGCCGGTACCCGCCACCACCGGCACGCGGTGCCCGACGTGCTCGACCGCGAACGCCAGCAGGCGCTCGTAATCGTGCGCATCCAGCATGTGCGCCTCGCCGGTGGACCCGGCCACCACGATGCCTTCCGTGCCGCCTTCGAGCTGGTGGTCGAGCAGCCGCCCGAACGCGGCCAAGTCCAGCGAGCCGTCCGCATCGAACGGCGTCGCGATGGCACAGATGCTGCCGGCAAGGTCCATGGGAGACGGGAGACGGGAGACGGGAGACGGGAGACGGGAGAGCTTAGCGCGTGGTTCGAGTCGAGTCGCGCATGATCGCATAAACCGATGCCGGCTCGAAGCCGCTGCCGCTGTTGTGAAAAGTCCGGCCAAGCGCGGCCTTTCTGGCGCCGCATGGCTTGGGGACCTGGCCGCTCCCGCGTTGATCGGTCAAGGCAGCGAATCCGGGACGATTGCACGGGCAGGCGCGATGACGTGACACATGCGCGCCGACGCCACTATGCTTTCAAGCCGTGACCGTCAAACCCGTCACCACCTTGAACCGTGCCAACGCGCGACCGGCCGCCGGCCACCAGTTGCTGATCCAGGCGGTCGCGCCGGCCCGCGAGTCACCGCTGCTGACGCTGTCGCGGCGGATCGCCGACGCCGGCTGCAACCTCGTCGAATCGCGGGTGGCCACGGTCGGCGCAGACGTTTCGGTGCTGCTGCTGGCAAAGGGGGCCTGGGACGCGATCGCCAAACTGGAAACCGCGCTCGGCCGGATCGGACGCGACGCGGACCTGCACCTCCTGAGCTATCGCACCGAGACACGCGATCAGCCGAGCCATCTGCTGCCGTACATGGTCGAGGTGGTTGCAGCCGACAAGCCGGGCGTGCTGGTCGAGTTGATCGATTTCTTCAACCGCCGCAAGATCAGCATCGAACAGATGTCCTCGATGCGTTACCAGGCCATGCAGACCGGTGCCGACATGTTCCAGGCCCAGCTCACGGTCGGGATCCCCGCGGATACCCGGATCGCCGAGTTGCGCGACGAATTCATGGAACTGTGCGACGGCCTCAACCTCGACGCGATCATGGACCCGGTCAAGTTCTAGTGTTCCATCGTCATCCCGGCCACGGATTGGCCGGGATCCAGACACAGGGAAGTAAAAAATACTGGATTCCGGCCTACGCCGGAATGACGGGCAAAGGCAATGACTGCACACCAAATGATCAAAACCGGCAACAAGGTTCCCAAGCTCTCCGGCGCCACCCAATCCGGCGACACACTCTCGCTTGCCGACTTGCGTGGGCGCTGGCTGGTCCTGTACTTCTACCCGAAGGACAACACCACCGGCTGCACCCGCGAGGCCGGCGACTTCCGCGACCTGTACACGAAGTTCAAGCGGCGCGGTGCGGAGGTCGTCGGTGTGTCACGCGACAGCGCGCGTTCGCACTCGGGTTTCAAGGAAAAACTGGGGCTGCCCTTCGCACTCATCGCCGACACCGACGAGATCTGGTGCAGGGCTTTCGACGTGGTTCGCAAGAAGAAACTCTACGGACGCGAATACCTCGGTGTCGATCGAAGTACGTTCCTGATCGACCCCGACGGTCGGCTGGTGCAGGAATGGCGTGGCGTGAAAGTGCCCGGCCACGCGCAAGCTGTGCTCGACGCGATCCCCGCACCCTGACAGACCACTGATGCCGTTCAAGCCAAAGCATTTGGCCACGGATTGACACGGATGAACACGGATCAATGGGCGGCTGATTCCACCGATGCGGATCCAATCGTGTGGCACTTCGTTCGACCCGAATCGTCCCGGCAGATCGGATGCGGCGATATCAATCGGCTTTCATCCGCTTTTTACCCGTGTTGATCCGTGGCAAAAAACTTTTTCTTTTCGCGGTGCGGGTAGGCCGGCTCAAGGCCGAAGGCCGGAGCCGGCAGCTCAGGGGCTGGCAGAAATGCCGGCTCCGTCGCAGCGCTCCTTGAGCCGGCCTACGCAAGGTTTTCTTTCGCTTTTATTCGTTTTTATCCGCTTTTATCCGTGTTGATCCGTGGCAAAAAGCTTTTTCTTTTCGCAGTCCCCCCGAGGCTGATTCCTAGATGACCAAGAAGGTCGATGGCAAGCGCACCTACGCGCTCGACACCAACGTGCTGCTGCACGACCCCACTGCACTGTTCCGCTTCGAAGAACACGACGTGTTCATCCCGATGACGGTGCTGGAGGAACTGGACGAAAAGAAACAGGGCGTGTCGGAGGTCGCGCGCAACGCGCGACAGGCAAGCCGTTTCCTCAACGAACTGATCGAACGCAACAACAGCCACGGCATCGCCGAGGGTGTGCCGCTCGCACAACCGGATGGCGTTCGTTTGCGGACCGGCGCGGCGAATGGACGTCTTTACTTCCAGACCCGCAGCAGCAACGGCAACGGCAAGGCCGACAACCGCATCCTCGCCGCGATCCTGGACTTCAACGAACACCGCCCGGACGCGGCGGTGGCACTGGTTTCCAAGGACATCAACCTCAGGATCAAGGCGACCATCTACGGGATCGCCGCCGAGGATTACGAGAACGACCGTGCGCTGGACGACTTCTCGTTGCTGTACACCGGTTCGGCCGAACTGCCCGCCGGCTTCTGGGACCGCCATCCCGAGCTTCGGTCCTGGAGCGAGCGCGGCCACACCTTCTACGAGGTGAAGCCGCACGAGGACGAAGTGTGGCAGCCCAACGAATGCCTGTACCTGCCGGGCGAGAACAGTGTCGAGCTGCGCGTGCTCGAGGCCAGCCCGGACAAGGCGAGGCTGGCGCTGCTCGGCGACTTCACCGGCAGCGCGCACGGCGTGTGGGGCATCACCGCGCGCAACCGCGAACAGAACTTCGCGTTCAACATGCTGATGGACCCGGACATCGACTTCGTCACGCTGCTCGGCACCGCCGGCACCGGCAAGACGCTGCTTGCGCTCGCGGCGGGGCTCGCGCAGGTGATGGACCAGCAGCGCTACCGCGAGATCATCACCACCCGCGCCACGGTTTCGGTCGGCGAGGACATCGGGTTCCTGCCGGGCACCGAGGAGGAAAAGATGACGCCGTGGATGGGCGCGCTCACCGACAACCTCGAGGTGCTGGCCAATCCCGAGGACGGCGGCTCGTGGGGACGCCAGGCGACCAATGACCTGCTCGCATCGCGGATCAAGATCCGCTCGCTGAACTTCATGCGCGGACGCACTTTCCTGTCGCGTTATCTCATCATCGACGAGGCCCAGAACCTGACGCCCAAGCAGATGAAGACCCTCGTGACCCGCGCCGGGCCCGGCACCAAGATCGTGTGCCTCGGCAACGTCGAGCAGATCGATACGCCGTACCTCACCGAAACCACCTCCGGCCTGACCTACGCCGTCGATCGCTTCAAGGCATGGCCGCACGCGGCGCATATCACCTTGCGGCGCGGCGAGCGGTCGCGGTTGGCGGACTTTGCCTCGGAAGCGCTATAAGTGCGATCGTCCGTGATCGCCGCTTCGGTGAACCGGCCCGCTTGCCCAACGTGCACGCGCCATGACAGACCAGAACGGCCTTCCCTGGCCTGACTTTCCACAACAGCCGCCTTGACCATGGCAACGCCCACACCCGGGCCCCGGTCCCCGGTCCCCGGTCCCCCGACGTGCCTCACCATCGCCGGGTCCGATTCCGGCGGCGGCGCCGGCATCCAGGCCGATCTCAAGACCTTCGCGGCGCTTGGCGTCCACGGCGTGAGCGCAATCACCGCGTTGACAGCGCAGAACACCCGGGGCGTCTCGGCGGTGCATCCGGTGCCGACGAAACATTTGCGCGCCGAACTCGACGCGGTGTTCGATGATTTCCCGATCGCCGCCGTCAAGACCGGAATGCTGGGCGACGCCAGGACTGTGCGCTGCGTGGCGCGGGAACTGGCGCACCGCAAACCGCAATGGATTGTGGTCGATCCGGTGATGATCGCGACCTCCGGCGCGCGCCTGCTTGATCCGGCTGCCGTGCGCGTGCTCATGGAACAACTGATTCCGCTGGCCGACGTGCTGACCCCGAACCTGCCGGAAGTCGAAGCGCTGCTGGACCGGAAGATCCGCACCGGCCGCGATGCCGAGCATGCCGGCGAGGCGCTGCGCGCCATGGGCGCCACGGCCGTGCTGCTGAAAGGCGGTCACGGCCGCGGACGCGAAGCCATCGACCGCTGGCTCGATCGACAAGGCATGCTGGAATTGCGCCACCCGCGCCTGCCGGGCAGCTATCACGGCACCGGCTGCACGCTTTCCTCCGCACTCGCTGCGGAACTCGCGAAGGGCGCCCCACCCCGCACGGCGGTCCGTCGCGCCATCGCGTTCGTGCAGCGCGCGATGCGCGCCGGTTTCCGGCCGGGCCGAGGCAAGCTCATGGTTCTCGGCGGGTGAGCACGCGCTAGAATTCACCCGTCGCATCAGCCGCCACCTTTCAGCCGCCACCTTGATGCTGCTCGCCATCCGTCTCGCGATCCTCGCCCTGATCCTGCTGTTCGTGCTGAGCGCGCTGGCCGTGCATTTCCGCAGCCGCGTGCGACTGAGACTGCGCAAGCAGCTTGCCAGCCACGCCACCCTGTTCGCGCCCTACAACCTTTTGATGTACGCGTTTTCGGCGGTGCCGGCGGTGGCGTTTCCCGACCGCAGGCGCTTCAAGGATGTGGACACCTTGCGTGACAACTGGCGCACCATCCGCGACGAGGCCGCGGGTCTTTCCGACCAGGGCCACATCCGGGACGCGCTGAAGGACGACGACGCGAGTTTCAGCTCGTTCCTCAAGGTCGGCTGGAAGCGTTTCTACGTGAAGTGGTACGGCGAACCGTTGCCGTCCGCGCAAAAGCTCTGCCCGAACACGGTGGAACTGGTGAATCGGATCCCCGGTGTCAAGGCCGCGATGTTCGCACTGCTGCCGCCGGGCACCACGTTGAATCCGCACCGCGACCCGTTCGCCGGTTCGTTGCGCTACCACATGGGCCTGATGACGCCCAACTCGGACGCCTGCCACATCGTCGTCGACGGCCAGGATTATTCCTGGCGCGACGGCGAGGACGTGGTCTTCGACGAAACCTGCGTGCACTGGGTCGAAAACAACACCGACACGACCCGCGTGATCCTGATGTGCGACCTCGAGCGGCCGCTGCGCTCGCGCGCGATGGCATGGATCAACCACCACGTCAGCAACTTCATGGGCGCGATCACCGCCTCGCCCAACGAGGCCAGCGAGCCCACCGGCGCGATCAACCGCCTGTTTTCCGCGCTGCGGCAACGACGCGAGAAGAGCCGCGGCTTCAAGCAGCGCCATCGTGCGCTGTTCAAGGCCGCGAAATTCGCCGGCGCCGTGGTCGTGGTCTGGGTGGTGCTGTTGGCGCCCTGGCCGATTTTGTAGGGCGGGTCTTGACCCGCCACCGGCCGTTCCCGATGGGCCGTTGCAACCCCGACGGCGGCCCAAAACCGGTTCACGCATCGGCCGATCCCGTGGGGCGGGTCTTGACCCGCCACCGACCGTTCCCGATGGGCGCGTCTTGACCGGCCAATTCCGTAGGGCGGGTCTTGATCCGCCGTTGAAGGGTTTGCGGCGGGTCGAGACCCGCCCTACGCACGCACGCGCTCGACCAGCGCGTCGGCGAAACTTGCGGTGTTGCCGTCGCCGCCCAGATCCGGGGTGACGCGATCGTGCGCCGCCAACGTGGCGCGAATCGCATCGCGGATGCGCGTGGCTTTTCCCGTCATGTCCAGGTGATCCAGCATCTCGGCCGCGGCCAGCAGCAGCGCGCACGGATCGGCAATGTTTTCCCCGGCGATGTCGGGCGCGGAACCGTGCACCGCCTCGAAAATCGCGACGTCCTTGCCGATGTTGGCACCCGGCGCGAGTCCGAGGCCGCCCACGAGTCCCGCGCACAGGTCGGAGATGATGTCGCCGAACAGGTTGGTGGTGACGATCACGTCGAACTGCCACGGGTTCATCACCAGCTGCATGCAGGTGTTGTCGACGATCATCTCGCGGAACGCGATCTGTGGATACTCCTTCGCGATCTCGCGCGCGACATCCAGGAACAGGCCCGACGCGGTCTTGATGATGTTGGCCTTGTGCACGGCCGTCACCTGCTTGCGGCCTTTCTTCACCGCGAGTTCGAACGCATGGCGCACGATCCGGCTGGCGCCGGTGCGGGTGTTGCGCACGAGCGACTGCCCGGTTTCGCCGTCGTCGGAAAGCGTCTGGCCTTCCTGGAGGTACGCGCCCTCGGTGTTCTCGCGCACGGTGATGATGTCGATGTTCTCGAAGCGCGCTTGCGTACCCGGGAAACTGATCGCGGGCCGCACGTTGGCGTAGAGGTCGAAGTGCAGGCGCAGCGCCACGTTCAGCGAGCTGTAGCCGCCCCCGACCGGGGTGGTCAACGGGCCTTTCAGCGCGACACCGTGTTTGGCGATCGCGTCCAGTGTCCTCTGCGGCAGCAATTCGCCGTGCTTTTCCAGCGCCGCCACGCCAGCGTCCACGAATTCGCAGTCGAGACCGCAGTCCAGCGCATCCAGCACCTTCAGGGTCGCCTCCATGATTTCCGGACCGATCCCGTCGCCCCGGATCACCGCAATGGTTTGGCTCACGCACAAGCTCCTTATCGAACGGCTTGCAGCAATTCCTTCAGCTTGCCGCTGCGCTCGGCGGCGGCCAATTGTTCGAAGCCGCCGATCAGCGTGCCGTTGATGAAAATCTGGGGGACGGTGCGGGCACCGCCGGTGCGTTCGAGCATCGCCTGGCGCGCGACCGGGTCGGTGTCGATGCGGAGCTCGCGCCAGTCAAGGCCTTTGGCCTTCAGCAGATTCTTCGCGGCATTGCACCAGGGACAGATGGCGGTGGAATAGATCTCGATGTCGGCCATGGTGGACAAGCAATCACAATTCTCTTGCGGCCTATTTTACGCCAGCGTGCCGGCCGCGCTGCGACTGGCTTCACGCCCGCAACCGGCCTATCTTGGAGGCGCCCGCGGCGAACCAACCGCCGCGGTTCCGGTCCAACAGGAGACCCTGTACGCTCACCCCATGCCATCCTTCTTCCGCCCGCAAATTCTGCTGAGCCTGGCGGCCACCTTGGCGCTGTCGCTGCCGGCGGCCGCGCAGCAGGCGACCGTACGCCTGCCCAGCCTCGGCAGTTCGGCCGACACCATGATGTCGCCCCAGGAGGCATCGCAATATGGCGCCGAATTCCTGCACGAACTGCGCGCCGCGCACTTGGTGCTGGACGACCCGCAGGTGGACCAGTACCTGCACACCCTCGGCTACCGGCTGGCTTCGGCGAGCGC
Source organism: Rhodanobacteraceae bacterium (assembly GCA_050738055.1). GTDB lineage: Bacteria > Pseudomonadota > Gammaproteobacteria > Xanthomonadales > Rhodanobacteraceae > 66-474. The sequence continues at coordinate 7,007 of JBOHYT010000035.1, read as the reverse complement.
CGACCCGACCCAGCACTACACCTTCACCCTGATCAACGTTCCCGAGATCAACTCGTTCGCGACCTTCGGCGGCTACATCTTCATCTTTTCCGGCCTGTTCACGATGACGCAGAACCAGGACGAACTCGCCGCGGTCATGGCCCACGAACTGGCGCACATCAGCCAGCACCACCTGCAACGCATGATGGAGGACCAGAAGAAAACCATGCCGCTGTACGTACTCGGCGCACTCGGCGCGGCGCTGGCGGCGTCCCAGGTGGACTCGCAGTCGAACCGCGGGGTGGTGGGCGCCCCGTACGGCTACGGCTACGGCAACAACGTTCCCTACGACAACGGCAGCGCCGACGCCTCGATGGGCGCGCTCATCTCCGTGATGGCGATGATGCAGCAGCACCAGATCGAATTCACCCGCGCGGACGAGGAAGAGGCCGACCACGTCGGCATCCAGACACTCGCCAAGGCCGGCTTCAACCCCGAAGGCATGGCCGACGTGTTCGCCCACATGCAGGCGCTGACCCGGCCGGGCGGCGACGGCGGCATGGCGGCGGGAGACATGCCGGGCTTCCTGCAGGACCACCCCGTCACCAGCGTGCGCGTCGCCGATGCGCGCGCCCGCGCACGCGTACTGGAACGCGAAATGAAAGGCCGCAAGGCTGAAATCACCGGCGACCCGCCTGCACCCGGGCTGGTCCCGCTGCCGTTCGTGAAGGGCGGCGTCCTGCTCGACCATTCCTCGCAGGGACCGAGCGAGCTCCAATACCGGTTGATGCGCGAACGGGTGCGCGTGCTGTCATCCAGCAACCCGCGCGCAACCCTCGATTATTACCACCGCAACATGGCCAACAGCAAGAAGTTCGCGGCCGCCACCGCCAACCGCTATGGCTACGCGCTGGCGCTGGTCCAACTCGGCGACGCGTCCAAGGCGGTGCCGGTGTTGGCGTCGCTGGTGAAGGCGCGGCCCGGCGACCTCAGCCTTTCGCTCGGTCTCGCCGACGCCGAGCGCCACGCCGGACAACGCAAGCAAGCGCTGCAGCACTACGCGTCACTGAATTCGACCTGGCCGAACGACCCGGCGATCGTGCTCGAATACAGCCGTGCGCTGCTCGACAGCGGGGCCAAGGCCGACGCAAAAACCGCGCAGGGCTTGCTGAAACCCCTGCTCAACGACGATTCGGAGCCTTCGCTGTATGCAACCTACGGCCATGCCTGCCACGTCGCGGGCGACGAGGTGCACGCCGGGATCGCCTACGCGGAGGCCTCGTTCCTGTCGGGACATGCCGCGGACTCGCTCGACCAGCTGCACCGTCTGCTGAAGCGCAAGGATCTCGACTACTACACCCGCGCGCAGATCGACGCGCTGATTGCACAGATCACCCCGATCGTGCTGGAAATCCGCCGCCGGCATCTGGACCAGGACGACGGCAGTTACGGCAACCAGTTGCAAAGCCAGGGCCCGCAAAGCGGACTCCACTTCGGCGCGTGCGCCGGTGTCGCCTGCCTGCCACCGTGAGCCTGCACTGCGTGTGCGGTCCGCACGCCTCGCGTAGAATGCCGGCCGGCCCCGCATTCCACCCCCTGCCATGAATTTTCGCCGTCACCGGTTCGCCTGGCTGCTGCCTGCCCTGTTTGCGCTCGCGCCCTCGACGTTCGCGGCCGCGGCCGCACCACCGCCACCGGCTTCCGCGGCGTCCACCGCCACGGCGCCGGCTGAACCCGCCCACCCGCAGGTGGAACTCAAGACCTCGATGGGCGACATCGTGATCGAACTGTTTCCCGACAAGGCGCCCAAGACCGTCGCCAATTTCCTGCAATACGTCAAGGACGGTTTCTATGCCGGCACCGTGTTCCACCGGGTGATTCCGGGTTATCTCATCCAGGGCGGCCTGTACACCCGCGAACTGCGCCCCAAGCGCACCTTGCCGCCGATCCCGGACGAAGCCAACAACGGCCTTTCGAACCTGCGCGGCACGGTGGCCGCCGCACGCGGCCCGGACCCGGATTCGGCGACCGCGCAATTCTTCATCAACGTGGTCGACAATCCGCGCCTCGATTACGTCGGCAACCAGAGCGGCATGACCTGGGGCTACGCGGTGTTCGGCAAGGTCGTGAAAGGCATGGACGTGGTCGACAAGATCGACAACCTGCCGACCGGTCCGCAAGGCCCCTTCATCGGCGATGTGCCGCGCCCGTTGGTGGTGATCGAAAGCGCCAAACTGATCGGCGAGGCGGCGCACCCGGTCGCGGAGCCCGTCTCGCCCGTCACGGGACAGGCGCCCGCCTCGGCGCCTGCATCGAAAAAGAAGAAACCCGCGCCGCCGAAATCCGGCAATCTACCAGCGCATGCGCAGTCCGGCGCGAAGCATTGAGCGCGACGGTGCTCTCCCTCCCCAAGTGGAGGCTCGATTGGGGGTGGTTTTGCTCCCTCCCCTTCACGCGGAGGGTCGGTTGGCGATGGTTTTACTCCCTCCCCTTCACGAGGATGGTCGGTTGGCAATGGTTTTACTCCCTCCCCTTCACGGGGAGGGCTGGCGTGGGGATGGTGTAGCGTGCCCACTCTATTCATTTCCGATCTGCACCTCGACGACCCCCGTCCGCACATCGTCGAAGTGTTCGAGCGCTTCTGTGCGAGCGAGGCGCGCCGCGCCGACGCGCTGTACGTGCTGGGCGACCTGTTCGAGGCCTATGTCGGTGACGACGATGTCGCCCCGTTGAACACGCGTGTCGCGGATGCGCTGCGCGGCGTCGCCGACGCCGGCGTGCCGGTCCACTACATCGCCGGCAACCGCGATTTCCTGCTCGGCAACGACTACGCCCGCCGCTGCGGAATGGACATCCTCGCCGACGGGACGGTCGTCGAGCTCGAAGGCACCCCGACGCTGCTGCTGCACGGCGACGTGCTGTGCACCGACGACGCGGCCTACCAGGCGTTCCGCGGGCAGGTGCGCGATCCCGCATGGCAGGCGGGGTTCCTGGCGAAGCCGCTGGCAGAGCGCCGCGCGTTCGCACGCGAGGCGCGCGATGCCAGTCGTGCCCATACCTCGAGTGCCGACATGACGATCATGGATGTCAATCAAGCCGCGGTCGAAGCCACGCTGCGCGATGCCGGCGTCACGCGGATGATCCACGGCCATACCCATCGTCCCGCAATCCACGATTTCACGCTGGACGGCCAACCCGCGCAACGCATCGTGCTGGACGACTGGTACGAACAGGGCTCCGTGCTGCGCGTCGATCGCGATGGCACCGAACTGCGAACGTTGGCTGGCGAAACGCAAGCAAAGAAAAAACCTTGGACGCGGATCAACGCGGACAAACGCGGATAAAAGCCGACCACGAAAGCATCCACCACGGATTTGCACGGATCAACACGGATCGGAGCAATGGACTTCCTGATTCGCGCTACATGTCAGCAAGTCTCATCAAACGGGAACCTACAATAATTTGTTGTCATTCCGGGGCCGCCCGCGCTGTTTGCGGGCGGAACCCGGAATCCAGCGTCTTTGCTCCAAGTTCGGAAAGGCACCGGTTCCGCTGTCGCGGGAATGACGTTCGGGTTCGGCCTGCGATGAAACTGCAGGGCGCCCTGGAATGTCGAAAGACCTTGGCTGTTGCCATATGGCGCTAAGGATGGACTTCACAAAATCCGCGTACATCCGCGTTGATCCGTGTCCAATGCTTTTTCGACGACGGGACAAGTCGAAATGGACCCCCAGATTCACAAACATGATTTGGGACACCGGATCAAATCCGTGTGCATCCGTGTCGATCCGTGGTAAATGCTTTTCTCGAGCCGTGCGCGTTCAACCCACGACCGCATCGATCGCGTCGCGCAAGGTCTCCACCCCAACGATCTCGAGGTCGCCGATGCGTTGCGATTTCTTCGGCGCGTTGGCAAGCGGCACGATCGCACGACGAAAGCCATGGTGCGCAGCTTCCTTCAGGCGTTCCTCGCCATTCGGCACCGGACGTACTTCGCCGGACAGGCCGATTTCACCGAACGCGACGGTCTTGTCCGGCAGCGGGCGGTCGCGAAAACTCGACAACACCGCCAGCAACACCGGCAAATCGGCCGCGGTTTCCTGCAACCGGATGCCGCCGACCACATTGACGAACACGTCCTGGTCGAACACCGCGGCGCCACCGTGACGGTGCAGCACCGCGAGCAGCATCGCGAGGCGATTTTGTTCCAAGCCAAGCGCGACCCGGCGCGGATTGCCGAGGTTCGACTGATCGACCAGCGCTTGCACTTCCACCAGCAGCGGCCGCGTGCCCTCGCGTGTCACCATCACCGCGCTGCCGGGGGTCGCGCCCTGGTGGCCGGTGAGGAATATCGAGGACGGATTCGGCACCTCGCGCAGGCCGCGGTCAGACATCGCGAACACGCCCAGTTCGTTGACCGCACCGAAGCGGTTCTTGAACGCGCGCAGCACCCGGAAGCGCGAGCCCGATTCGCCTTCGAAATACAGCACCGCGTCGACCATGTGCTCCAGCACGCGCGGGCCCGCGATGCCGCCCTCCTTGGTGACGTGGCCGACCAGGAACACGCAGGTTCCGGTTTCCTTGGCGTAGCGCACCAGCCGCGCCGCCGACTCGCGTACCTGCGACACGGAGCCTGGCGCGGCCGGCAGGGTTTCGGTCCAGATGGTCTGGATCGAATCGACAACGAGCACGCGCGGTTTTTCGTCCTGCGCGTGTTCGAGGATCCGTTCGACGCAGGTTTCGGCGAGCGCCCGCAACGGTCCAAGTTCCAAACCGAGTCGATGCCCGCGCGCGGCGATCTGCGCGAGCGATTCCTCGCCGCTCACGTACAAACCGGAAAGACGATCGCCCAGCGCTGCCAGCGTCTGCAACAACAATGTCGATTTGCCAATGCCGGGATCGCCGCCCACCAGTACCACCGAGCCTTCCACCAGGCCGCCGCCCAACACGCGGTCCAGCTCGCCGATCCGGATCAAATGCCGCCTCTCGACCTCGCCCGCGACCCCGGCGAGCGGTTGCACCTTCGCGGCATCCACACCAGCGTAGCCGCCGCTGCTGCGCGGGTTTGCAACCGCACCCTTGGTCGCCGGCTGCACCACGAACGCGGACAAGGTGTTCCACGCGCCGCAGGACTCACACTGGCCCTGCCACTTCGGATATTCCGCGCCGCAGTCGGAACACACATACGCAGTCCTGGCCTTCGCCATCACCCTGCCCCGTGATCCGATTCGAAGAGTTCGTAGGCGCGTGACGGGTTCTTCGGCATCAGGCAAGTTCAAGCCCATCGTCGCGGAACACCTCGAAGCCGCGGCGGTTGAGTGTTGCCAGCCGGGCGCCATGCAGGACCGCGGTCGCCGCGATGATGCAGTCGGGGAACGAGCGCGCGCGTCGCCCGCTGTGGTTGAACAGGACCGCGGCGCGCTCGGCAACCGCGCGGTCAACGGGCTCGATGGCACCATCCAGAAGTTGATCCCAGATGCGCACCGCCGCCGCATTGACCGGGCCGCACAGGAATTCGGCCCATGCCATGCCCGACACCGCGAGCATTGCACCCTCACCCCGCCACCGTGCGATGCGTTCGCGCAGCGTGTGCCCCGGCGCAAGGCCGAACACCAGTACGTTGGTATCGAGGTGGATGGGCGCGGCCACGGGTCAGCGCCAAACGTCGCGGCTGTGCGGGGCCCATTCCTTGAAATCCACGCCGGCCGCGGCCATCGCGTCGCCGGCGGTGAACAGGGCTTCGAGCAGCGGATCATTTTTTGCCTTGCCACCGCGCCGCGCGGCCGTGGCCTTGCGGCCGGCCGGCTCGCTGGCGGCGGCCAAGCCCGAAGTGATGGCCTCGGCCACCACGTCCTTCAGTTTGCGGTCGGTGGCGGCCGCGCGCAGCTTGAGCGCGCGCATCAGGTCATCGGGAAGTTCCAGTGTCGTTTTCATGACGATGCATCCATAAAGATGGATTTATGGAAAGCATACCGCAGGACACGCCGGTCGAAGCGCGCCGCCGGGGCCAACCATTCGGAATGTCCGAATGATTCGTTCAGGGTCAAGGCCGACCTCGGCACAGATACCGCTCCGATGCAGTCGCCACAGACATACACGGTCCTCGCCTTCCATCAGGCGTTCACCCCTTCATCGTCGAGCAGCTTTCGCAACTTTGCCAATGCCTGTTCCACCGCTTTGCCATGCGTGGCGATGGACTCGAGTATTTCCAACGCGGTGCGCGTATCCCGTTCGTCACGGGCCCGCGGATTGACGGCCTTGAGGTCGTAGCACGCGGCGTCAATGACGTCGGCCTTGGCCTGCGCTTCGCGCGCCGCCTTCTCCGCGCGCATCTGCAACTGGCGGCAGGCATCCAGCGCATCGCGATCGGCCCCGCCGCGCCGCAACCGTGCATGCTGCTCCTTCAGGCGCACCAGTTTCTCGCGCTGCGCCTGCGCCTCGGTCAAGTGGGGAGCCATGGCTTCGCGCGCCTCGTCGCGCCGCGCGGCGAAATCCACCGTCCACGAGAAGTCGCTGTCCGCGTCGGATGTGCCCCGGTGCGCCAGCAACCGCGCGAAAGTCGGAAACCTCCGGTCCGCATTGCCATCGCGGTCGCACCAGTCACCGACCAACGAAGCCGGCAACATGGCATTGTCAAGCACCTCGCCATCTGGTCCCCAACCGAAATGCGCCAGCGTCATTGGCGACTTCTTGCCCACCTTCACGTGCGACAGGTCGTAATACCAGATCTTTTCGGTATGCTTGCCTTTGGTGAAGAACAACAGGTTCGTTTTCACCCCGGCACCTGCCGTCGAAAACACCCCTCCCGGCAGGCTGACGATGCACCACAGTTCGCACTCGTCGAGCAGCTTGCGTTTGGTTTCCACGAACGCGCTTTCGTTGGTACGGAACAACAGCCCTTCGTCCAGCACCATTCCGCAGCGGCCGCCGGGCTTGCCATCCAGCGCCGGTTTCAATTCACCCAGAATCTGCTGCAGGAACAGCACCTGGGTCGAACCGGTCTCGAAACTGTAGTTTTTCTGCGCCGC
>JBOHYT010000034.1:0-14019 GCA_050738055.1 Rhodanobacteraceae bacterium | reverse complement strand
CGCGGCCACTCGGGGTGCCGGCGCCACACCGAGAGCAGAGTGTCCGTGCCCTTGTTGGCACTGCGCCCCGCGAGGTGGAAAAAAGCGCGTTCGCGCGGCACCGACCGGTCGAGCCGGTCCTCGCCGGTGAAGCCGGTCCAGGCGACTTGCGTCCCGAGCCGCTCGAAGATCGGCACCGCGTGGTGGGTCAGCGCGAATACGCGGTCGAGCCGTGGCAGCCATGCGCGGTCGCGTTCGTCGAACCACTCCGGGTGCGGCAGCAGCACGTTGCAGCGTGCCGTGTCGAGGTATTCCGGGCGCACGCGCTCCAGCATCAGGTTGACGTCCCAGCGTTGCGCCTCGCGGCGGGTGATGCGGCGCGCGAGCTTGCCGGCGCGCAGCTTCAACGGGTTCAACCCCTTGCGCAGCGCGCCGCGCCGGATGCCACTGACCGACACCTCGAACCCCGCATCGACGAGTGCGTCGCGCAGCAGCCGCAGATGGGTCGACAAGCCGAACCCGTTGTCGCGGGCGACGAGGTTGACGCGCATCACGGCTTCGCCTCCGACGCCAGCAGCTCGCGGAGCGCTGCGTCGAGCCTGCCCGAAAACGCCGCGCGTTCGGCTTCGTACCAGGCGCGTGCCGCCGCGCCGAGCGCATCGCAGCGTGCGTCGTCCATTCCGATCGCGCGCTCGATGGCCAGTTCCATTGCCTCGTCGTCGAAATGATAGGTGGTGGCGAGGTGCTGGCTGCCGGTGCGCGAATACGGCATCGCGACGCCGCGTTCCGGCGAGATCATCTCGTTCATCGGCGGCGCATCCAGCGTAACCACCACTGCACCAACGCTCATCGCCTCGACGATGTAATGCCCGAATCCTTCGGTTTCCGAGGGACACAGGTGAAAGCGGTGCGCGTTTTGCAGGCGCTTCAATTCGGCTTCGTCGAGGTACCCGATGCGGTGATCGATGTTCGCGGCCGGCGCGCCTGGCCGTGCTTCGCGCGGGTGCTGCAACACGGTGAGGCGCGGCCACTCCGGATGGCGGCGCCACAGCGCCAGCAGCGGTTCGGTGGCCTTGGTGCGGCTGGAACCCGCGAGGTGGAAGAACGTGTGCTCGCGCGGCACGCTGCGGTCGAGCCGGTCGTCGCTGGTGAAGCCGATGAACGACGCGCGGCAGCCGTGCGCCGCAAAGATGCGCGTGGCCTCGCGGGTTTTCGCGAGCACCAGGTCGATCCGGCCCAGCGCTTCCAGATCGCGCGGCAGGAACCATTCGGGGTGCGGAAGCACGACGCGGAAGCGGCCATCGTCGAGCCAGGCCGGCGCGATGTGTTCCTCCATCAACACCAGGTCGTACGGTGGGGGCAATCCTTGGCGCCGGCGCCGCGCGAGTTGCGCCGCGTGCTGTTGGCCGCGCGCGCGCTGGAGCAAGCCGGGAATGCCGCCGCGCCTGCGCGTGTTGGTGAAATCCACGCGATAACCGAGCGCTTGCAGGGTTTCCGTGAGCAGACGCAGGTCGCGCGACAGCCCGACTCCGTTGTCGAAGCCGAGCAGGTGCACGGAACGAGAGGTCGTGTCAGTCTTCGGGTTCATAGGCACCGAATTGTCCTCTATCGTCACTGACCGGCGGCACGCAGCCCGGCACTACCGCCTTGCGCGTGAACAGGTACCACTGCCGGCGATTGGCGTGGCCCACGTGGATCGCGTCGCTTCGGCGCACGCACGGCGCCAGCACCTTGCCATACGCGAAGATCCAGCGGTGCGCGGGGTCGCGCGCCTGCCACGCGAGCGCACGCTGCAACTGCACGTGCCAGGCCAGCTTGTAGCCGAAGTTCACGGTATCCCGGCCAAGCTCGTCGAGCATCAACAGATTTTGTTCCTTCCATGCGACCAGTGCGATCGGGTCACCCGCCGGAACGATGCGCGCGGCGCGCGCCATCACGACGCGCGAGGACGATTCCCCGTTCAGCAGCGGGTACGCGACCAAGCCCCAGGTTCCCCACGCGACCAGCGCGAACGCGCACCACGCCCACGGCGCATGGCGTGGCCGCGCCAACAGCGCGATCACGATGCCGGCAATGCCGATGCCCAGGAGCATCCGGACCAGCGGCTCGGGCGAACCATCCAGCACGGAGGTTGCGAGCGCGAGCAGCTTGTGCAGCCGGCCCGCATGCATGCCGAGTCCGGCGGCGAGCAGGACCAGCGCCAGCAGCAGGGTCAAGATCCACAAGGCCCAGCGGAAGCCACGGTTGCGCACGATCACGGGGAGCAACGGCGCCAGCGCCAGCGCGGTGATCGGCAACGCCGGCAGGATGTACACGTCGCGCTTGCCACCGCTCGCGGAAAAAAAGATCAGCACCAGCACCACCCAGGCAAGCGGCAACAGCACGCATGCATCGCGTCCACGCAAATGGCCGGCCCATCCGGGGATCGCCCATGGAATCGCCAGCGAAAGCGGCAGCCATTCGAACACGACAACCGGTATGTAGAACCACCACGGATGGATGTGGTGCGCGGGCTCGGCGTAGCGCGATACGGTCTGGCCGAGCAGGATGTCGTGCGCGTAGCGCGCGTACGCGGGATCGGCCGCGTGCACGTCGAGCGCGGTCCACAGCATCGGCAAGGCCCAGCCGAGCACCGGCACCAGGAACAGCAGCACCAGCCACCAACGCGGGTCGCGGGCCTGCGGCGGCAGCACGCCGCGCCAGCCGCGCCAGCGCGCGAACCAGAACGGCAGGAACATCAGCAGCGCCAGCACGCCGACACCCTTGGTGATGACGCCGAGCCCGGCAGCGAGGCAACCGATCGCATACCAGCGCCACGCGGGCCCGGTCAGCAGATGCCGCAGCAGGCCGTAGTTCGCCAGCGTGATCCAGAACACCTCCACGCCGTCGATCTGGGCGGCGCGCATCTGGGCGGTGAAATCGAAACTGACCAGCACCGCGCCCGCGGCGAGCAGCGCGGCGTGGCGACTCCACTGCCGACGCACGAAGTCGTAGACCAGCGCGATGCTGCCGAGACCCGCAAGCAGCGACGGCAACAGGAACCAGCCGCGCCAACCTCCGGTGATGACGTACGCGCACGCCTCCAGCCACATGAACACGGGCGGTTTGTCGGCGTACAGTTCGACGCCGCGGTGCGGAAACAGCCATTGCCCGCTCGACAGCATTTCGCGCGCGACCAGCGCGAAGCGGGGTTCGTCCGAAGGCCACGGATCGCGCAGTCCGATCCCGAGACCCAGCAGCAGCAGCGCGAACCCGAACAGCAGCGCAAGCTGCACACGTTCGTCGTCGAGCCAGCGGCGGAAATCCCGGCGGCGGATAGGGTGGTCGGGCGGCATCGTCATCGCGGCGCGAAGTCGCGGTGATTGTACGAGGGCGCATTGCAGCGCTCTTCCGATGACCTGATGATCGCCGAATTTCAGCAAACTCACATGGTCATTCCGGGGCCATAGCCGGCTCTATCGGCGAGGGAACCCGGAATCCAGTGTCTTTTTGACCGGGAAAAAGATACTGGATTCCGGGTTCTGCCCGCGGTGAAGCTGCGGGCAGCACCGGAATGACGAGTGTTGGGTGGTCTCGCGCTGTTTCGTGCGATGTGAACAAGAGACAGCCAAGCGAAGGGATCGAACCATCTCGCAAGCGATAATCGTGTCAGGAACGTTTTTCGAGGACGGCGTAGAACATGCCATCCAGGCCGCCCTCGCCCGGCCGGATCTGCCAGCCGGGCCCGGAGGCGTGCCCGGCCGGCAATTCGATGGGCAGCGCGCGCGCATCGGGGTGCGTGGCCACGAATGCCTCCAGCACCTGTTGGTTCTCCGCGCGCAGCAGCGAACACGTGGCATAGACCAGCTTGCCGCCGGCAGCCAGGGCCGGCCACAGCGCATCGAGCAGGCGCGCCTGCCCGCGCGCGAGCGTCGGGATGTCGGCGGCGCGGCGATGCAGCTTGATGTCGGGGTGGCGGCGGATGACGCCAGTGGCCGAACACGGCGCATCCAGCAGAATTCGGTCGAAAGGCTTGCCGTCCCACCACGTCGACGCCTCGCCTGCGTCGGCGACCTGCACGTCGCACGCAAGCCCGAGCCGCCGCAGGTTGCCGCGGATCGAATCCGCGCGCGCAGGCTCGCGCTCCAGCGCAAGCAACCGCACGTCCGCGCGTTCGAGGATGTGGCAGGCCTTGCCGCCGGGGGCGGCACAGGCGTCCAGCACGCGCTGACCATCTTTCAGATCCAGCAGGTCCGCGGCGATCTGTGCGGCGCCATCCTGCACCGAAAATTGCCCGTCCGCGAAGCCCGGCGAACGGATCACATCGGCGTGCGAGTCGAGCGCCAGGGCGTCTCCGAGCCGCGGATGTCCGGCGGCGTGGACCTCGATCCGTGCCAGCGCTTCGATGACCTGCCCGCGCGTCGCGCGCCGCCGGTTTACCCGCAGCATCGGCGGTGCGTGCGCATTGTCGGCGGCGAGGATGGCTTCGGCGTGATCCGGCCAGTCGCGCGCGATGGCATCGATCAGCCAGCGCGGATGCGCGCTCCGCGATACGGGATCGCGATCGAGCTGCGCGTTGAGCGTCTCCCGTTCGCGCAGCCAGCGCCGCAGTACCGCGTTGGCCAACTTCGCGAATCCGCCGCGGCCGAGCGCGCGGGTGGCTTCCACCGTCGCGGCGACCGCGGCGTGCGCCGGCAATTGCAGGATTTCCCGTTGCGCGATGCCCAGCACCAGCAGCGCGTGCAACGCCGGTTCGCGCTTGCGCAGCGGTTGCTGCAACAAGCCATCCAGCGCCGGGTCGAAGCGCAGCCACCAGCGAGCGCCTTGGTTGACCAGCGCGGTCAGCAATGCGCGGTCGCGCGGATCGGCCAGGCGTGCCTGCGCGGGTTGCAGGCGTTCGCGCAACGACATGCCGCCGAGCGCGACATCGGCGAGGCATTGCGCAGCCAGCGCACGGGTGTCGGGCGTGCGCGTGCTGTCTTTGCCGGGCCCCCGGTCCCCGGTCCCGGATCCTGGGACTGTCACCGTCGCAACTCCGGCCGCGCATTCAAATAATCGGCAGCGGTGATCACCCGCCCGCCGGGGCGCTGCAGCTCGAGGATGCGAAGCACGCCGTCGCCGCATGCAACGTCGATACCGTTCTTCGACGCACCAACGATTTCACCCGGCTTTTCCGGGACCCGGGTCCCGGGTCCCGGATCCCGCGCTTCCGCGCTCCAGATTCGAACCCGCTCGCCCGCGATCGCGGCTTCCGCTACAGGCCACGGGTTGAACGCGCGCACCTTGCGTTCGAGTTCGATCGCGCTGGCGCCGAAGTCCAGGTTCGCCTCGGCCTTGTCGAGCTTGTGGGCGTAGGTCACGCCGGTTTCCGGTTGCGGGGTTCCGATGAGGGTTTCTCCCGCGATCGCGTGCCGCAGTCCGTCGCCGAGCACCCGCGCACCGATTTCGGCGAGCCGGTCGTGCAGCGAGCCGCCGGTGTCATCGTCGCGGATGGATACCCCCTCGCGGAGCAGCACCGGTCCGGTGTCGAGCCCGGCCTGCATCTGCATCAGGCACACGCCCGTTTCGGCATCGCCGGCTAGGATCGCGCGCTGGATCGGCGCCGCGCCACGCCAGCGCGGCAGCAACGAGGCGTGCACGTTCCAGCAGCCGAGGCACGGGATTTTCAGCACCGCGCGCGGCAGGATCAGCCCGTACGCGATCACCACGACGAGGTCGGGGGCAACTCCGCGCAGGCGCTGTTGCGCGTCGGCCGTTTTGAGGGTCCCGGGTTGTTCGACGGCAATGCCGGCGCTCAGCGCCGCCTGCTTGACCGGACCCGGCGCGAGTCGGCGGCCGCGTCCTGCGGGGCGGTCGGGTTGCGTGTAGACCGCGGCGACGTCCGCGCCGGCATCCAGGCAGGCCTGCAATCCGGGGACCGCGAATTCCGGTGTGCCGGCGAATACCAGCCGCAAGCGTGGCGCCGACATGCAGGCGGGTCAGCCCGCCTTGCGCCGCTGCTTGTCGAGCTTGCGCAGCAGCAGCGTGCGTTTCAGCGGCGACAGGTGATCGACGAACACCTTGCCGATCAGATGATCCATCTCGTGCTGGATGCACACCGCGAGCAGGCCGTCGGTTTCGATTTCGAACGTGTTGCCGGCGACGCCCTGGGCCTTCACACGCACCCATTCCTTGCGTTCGACGTCGGCGAACACGCCCGGGAACGACAGGCAGCCTTCCTGGCAGACTTCGCGGCCGCGCGCTTCCAGCAGTTCCGGATTCACCAGCACCTGCGGCTCGTCGTGGTTCTCGGAAATGTCGATCACCAGCAGGCGCTTCGGTTCGTTGACCTGGGTCGCGGCGAGGCCGATGCCCGGCGCCGCGTACATGGTCTCCAGCAGATCGTCGGCGAGGCGCTCGAGCGCGGCATCGAACGTCTCGACCGGCTTGGCCACGAGGCGCAGGCGCGGGTCGGGGAATTCCAGGATGTCGAGTTTGGCCATGGCTCGGGCAGGCTTAAGGGATTGGATCACACATGAAATGGGGCCACGGACGGCCGTTTTCATGTTCGGGTAGCCTACCAGCGCGGGCGCCGGGCCGCCGTTCCGTTCAGTGCGTCACCAAATGTGAAATTTCCGCTTGCCGCGGCCGGCCGTTGGGGTACACTCGGCCAAACTTTCGGGGGGTCGGGGGATTGCCGGTCATGTTCAAGAAACTGCTTGCGCTTACCGCAGGCCTGCTGATCACGTTCGCCGCGTATGCTGCCGGCGCCCAATTGCGTGCCGACCATCCGCACACCTACGTGGTGAAGAAAGGCGATACGCTGTGGGGCATTTCCGCGCGTTTTCTCAAGAAGCCGTGGCTGTGGCCCGAGATCTGGGACGTCAACCAGCAGGTCTACAACCCGCACCGCATCTACCCCGGCGAAGTGCTCGACCTCGACGTCAACCGGTTGCGCGTCGCCAAGCGCGCGACGGTCGAGACCAATCCGATCCCGACTGTGCCGCTTTCGGCGATCGGGCCGTTCCTCAAGGATTTCCGGGTGACGACGGCCGCGAAGCTCAAGCAGACGCCGTACGTGGTGGCGGTCGAGGAAAACGAACCCCGTGCCACCGAGGGCATGAATCTGTACGTGCGCCAGCTTCGCGGCGCCACCGTCGGCGAGCGGTTCGCGATCGTGCGTCCCACGCACGTGTACCGGGCATTCGACGACCACGGCCGGACCGACGACATCGGGCATCTGGTCAGCGACAACGTGGATCTCGTCCCCGGCCCGTGGCAGGAGGATTTCCGCAACGACGGCCATTTCGGCCGCGGCAAGGAAATTGCCACCGAAGTGCGCGTGATCGGCACCGCACGCGTGCTGAAAGCCGGCGATCCGGCTACCTTGCTGCTGACCAACGCCGCGATGGAAATCCGTGCCGGCGATCGCCTGATGCCGGTCGATGACACGCCGTACGATTTCACCTACTACCCGCACGCTGCGCCGAACGTGCCCGCCAATGCGCAGATCATGGCGCTGTCCAACGGCTATGACGGCATTTCGGTGCAGGGACCGATGGACGTGGTGGCGATGAACGTGGGCAGCGCGGATGGCGTGGACAACGGCGCCACCTTCGCGATCTACCAGCCGGGCGAGACGGTTACCGACCTCGTGAAGGGCAACACCGACCGCCGCGAATTCGGGCCGAAGGTAACCTTGCCGAACGAGTTCGTGGGCCACGTGATGGTGTTCCGCACCTTTGCGCATATCAGCTATGGCCTCGTGATGGACGGCATCCGGCCGGTGCGGGTGCGCGACGTCATCCAGTCGCCGAAGTAGGGTTTGGGAAAATCCTGACAAGACGGCGCGGCTTGGTCCGCGCCGTTTTGGTTTGCGGCGCCCGTACACTTTGTGGATGCGTGATGACGAGGAATTGCGGGCCTGGCTGATCCTGTTGCGGGCGCCCGGCCTGGGCGGCGCGGGGCTGCGGAGCCTGCTGCAGCGGGCCGGGTCGGCGCGTGCGGCCTGCGCGGATATCCGCAGATTCCGCGAGGTCGTGGCGCTCGGGCAGGCCGCGCTGGACTGGATGGCCCGTCCGGACGCGGGGCGCATCGACGCCGATTTGGCGTGGCTCGGCGAGCCGCATCATCGGCTGTTGCGCTTCGATGAAGCCGATTTCCCGCCGCAACTGGAAACCATTTCGCAGCCACCGGCGGCGCTGTTCGTGGCAGGTGAGTCGGCGGCCTTGCTGGCGCCGCAGGTGGCGATCGTGGGCGCGCGCAGCGCCAGCGCGCAGGGCCTCGCCACCGCGCGGGACTTCGCACGGACCTTGAGTCGCTCCGGGCTCACCATCACCAGCGGCATGGCCGATGGCATCGACGGGGCGGCGCACGCCGCGGCGTTGGATGCCGGCGGAATGACCGTGGCGGTGGTCGGCACCGGTCCGGATCTGGTGTATCCCCGAAAGCACCGCGATCTGGCTGCCAAGATCGCGCAACATGGCGCGATCGCCAGCGAATTCCCGCCAGGTACCGAGGCGCGTCCCGACCATTTTCCACGTCGCAACCGGCTGATCGCCGGACTCGCCTTGGGAACCCTGGTCATCGAGGCGGGTCTCCAGTCCGGCTCGTTGATTACGGCACGCCTCGCCGCCGAGGCCGGACGCGAGGTGTTCGCGCTGCCGGGTTCCATCCACAATCCGCTGGCCAAGGGCTGCCATCGGCTGATCCGGGACGGTGCGCGCCTGGTCGAAACGGCTGCCGAGGTCATCGAGGCGCTCACGCCGGCGGCGCACGCGCTGGGTGCCGATCTGCGGGCGCGGCTGGATGCAGCGGACACCACCGTGGTGTCCGCGGCGGGCGCCCCATCCAGGATGCAGGATCCTGATTATGCAGCGCTTTTTTCGGCGCTCGGCGAGACGCCCGCATCGCTGGACGAACTGGCCGGGCGTACCGGACTCGCGCCCGCGGCCTTGTCATCGATGCTGTTGTTGCTGGAACTGGAGGGGACCGTGGCGCCGGCCGTGCATGGGCGCTGGCAGCGGCTTTTTCCGGCGGGTGCTTGACAGGACCCCCACCGGCGTGCGTTCACTATATGGCTTCTCAACCCTGTGCCGGACAGCCGTTCGCGCAGAGCCGTAGGGCGGAACCCGCTTCGCGGGTTCCGCCGGATTCGCTTGGCGGAAGCGGCTGCGCCGATTCCGCCCTACCAAACTTTTTCCTGATTACCCATCTCGCGCATCCACGTTTCCGGACTGCTGAACCCTGCGCGGCAAGCCGCTTTCCAAAGTTGGTCCATCGACGAGGCACAGCGGCCAAATCCACCACACGCTCGCAAAACGCGTGCTGGCGCCGATCTCCTCGGATACCGAGGATGCGTTATATGGGGAATCAGGAACTTTTCTGCCACGGATTTGAACGGATGCACACGGATAAAAGCTTTCGACCCGTGTGATCCGTGTCGCTCCGTGGTAAAGGTTCTCTGATTTGCAACAAGGACTTACGACTGTTGTTTCTTGAGGGGGCGTGGGTCGCCGTAGAGGCCGTGGCTCATCACTCTGCCCGATTCTGATTGACAAGCCACGCCATTCCCACAACCCTCGCCGGACCGCGGCGCGGGTAGTGAGCTTTCTGCCCCGCCAATCGATGGACTCGAAGCCACCCCCGAACGCCCCCATCTTCCCGACATGGCCAAGAACCTCCTCATCGTCGAATCGCCCGCCAAGGCCAAGACGATCAACAAATACTTGGGCGCAGACTTCAAGGTGCTGGCCTCCTACGGCCATGTCCGGGATCTGGTGCCCAAGGAAGGCGCGGTCGATCCCGACCACGACTTCCGGATGGACTATGCGCTGATCGACAAAAACATCAAACACGTCGACGACATCGCCAGGGCCGCCAAGCTGGCCGATTCGATCTACCTCGCGACCGACCTGGACCGCGAAGGCGAGGCGATCAGCTGGCACATCAGCGAGATCCTGAAGGAACGCGGCCTGCTCAAGGACAAGGAAACCCATCGCGTCGTGTTCAGTGAAATCACGCCGCGCGCGATCAAGGAAGCCGTCGCGAATCCGCGCCGGCTTTCGCACGACCTGGTCGATGCGCAGCAGGCGCGCCGCGCGCTGGATTACCTGGTCGGGTTCAACCTGTCGCCGGTCCTGTGGCGCAAGGTGCAGCGCGGCTTGTCGGCGGGGCGCGTGCAGTCGCCGGCGCTGCGGATGATCGTCGAGCGCGAGGAGGAGATCGAAGCCTTCGTCGCGCGCGAATACTGGACGGTCGAGGCGAAGCTCGCGCACGCGGATGGCGGGTTCAGCGCGCGGCTGGTGAAACTCCACGGCAAGAAGTTCGAGCAGTTCGACCTCACCAACGCCGCCGACGCGCACGCCGCGCGCGACGCGCTGCTAAAAGCCGCCGCTGGCAGGCTCGTCGTCGGCGACATCCAGTCGAAGCAACGCCAGCGCAGGCCGGCGGCGCCGTTCACCACTTCGACGTTGCAACAGGAAGCCGCGCGCAAGCTCGGCATGGCGACGTCCCGCACGATGCGGATCGCACAAGGTTTGTACGAAGGCGTGTCGCTGGGCGGCGAGAACGTCGGGCTGATCACCTACATGCGGACCGACTCGACGCACCTGTCGGGTGAAGCTACGGCTGAGTTGCGCGCCACGATCGAGCGCGAGTTCGGCAAGCAGGGCCTGCCCGAACACGCGATGGTCTACAAGACCAAATCCAAGAATGCCCAGGAGGCCCACGAGGCAATCCGTCCGACCTCGGGTTTGCGCACCCCGAAATCGGTGGCCGCGCACCTGACGCCCGACCAGTTGCGGCTCTACGAGTTGATCTGGAAGCGCGCGGTCGCCTGCCAGATGAAGCCCGCGACGCTCAACACCGTATCGGTCGAGTTCCCGTGCGGCGGCGACGCCGCGTTCCGCGCGACCGGCACCACGGTGGTCGACCCTGGGTTCCTCGCGGTGTACGAGGAAGGCCGCGACCAGAAGTCGGCCGAAGACGAGGAATCGCGCAAGCTGCCCGCACTCGACGTCGGCGAAGCGGTGCCGCTCACCGACATCGCGGCCGACCAGCATTTCACCGAGCCGCCGCCGCGGTACTCCGAGGCATCCCTGGTCAAGACGCTCGAGGAATACGGCATCGGCCGGCCGTCGACCTACGCCAGCATCATCCAGACCCTGCTCGCGCGCGATTACGTGATCCTGGATTCGCGCCGTTTCAAGCCGACCGACGTCGGGCGTGCAGTGGCGAAGTTCCTCACCGCGCACTTCGCGCAGTACGTCGATTACGACTTCACCGCGAAACTCGAGGATGAGCTCGACGCCGTCAGCCGCGGCGAGGAAGCGTGGCGGCCGTTGCTGGCGGACTTCTGGAAACCGTTCAAGGCGCTGGTCGATGACAAGATGGAAACGGTCGATCGCTCCGAGGCGACTGGCGCGCGCCTGCTCGGCGAAGATCCTGCAACCGGCAAGCCAGTGTCGGTGCGGCTCGGCCGCTACGGGCCGTACGCCGCGCTCGGTGACAAGGACTCCGACGAGAAACTCAAGTTTGCATCGCTCCTGCCCGGCCAGAGCATGCACACGATCACGCTCACCGAGGCGCTGGAACTCTTCAAGCTGCCGCGCGCGCTGGGCGCGGATGGCGACGGCGAGGAAATCTCGGCCGGCATCGGCCGTTTCGGGCCGTTCGTGAAGAAAGGCAAGCTGTACGCCTCGATCAAGGGCGAGGAAAGTGCCTACACGATCACGCTCGAGCGTGCGCGCGAACTGATCCGCGAGAAGCAGGAGTTCATCGCCAACCGCGTGATCGCCGATTTCGGCGACGGCATCCAGGTGCTGAACGGTCGCTATGGTCCGTACATCACCGATGGCGAAAAGAACGCGAAGGTGCCGAAGGAGCGCGATCCGAAATCGCTGACGCACGCCGAGTGCAAGGCGCTGATCGAAGCCGCGCCGGTGCGGCGCGGCCGCGGCGCAAGCCGGAAGGCCGCCGCGAAGAAGGCGGCGCCCGGAGAGCCCGCGATCAAAAAGACTGCCGCGAAAAAGGCTCCCGCGAGGAAACCTGCGGAAAAAACCGCGGCCCGGAAAACCACGAAGAAGTCGACCGCCCGCAAGACCGCGGTGGGGAAACGGGCCGCAACCAAGCCGGCCGCTGCGCCGGCCGGCGCGGAGGCGCCGCCCTTCGACGTCTGATCCATGCGCGTTTTCGGTATCGATGAAGTCGAACGCGCCGCCGCACTGTTGCATGCCGGTGGTGTACTCGCCTACCCGACCGAGGGTGTCTACGGGCTGGGCTGCGATCCCGACGATCGTGCCGCGTTCGAGCGTGTTTTTGCGATCAAGCGCCGGCCGCCCGAACAGGGCGTGCTGCTGATCGCCGCCGATTTTGGGCAGATCGAAACGTGGATCGGCACCGCGCCCGAAGCCGCGCTGGCGCGCATCTGTGCCGCATGGCCGGGCGCGCACACGTTCGTGTTCCCGCGCTCGTCGCGGGTTCCGGAATGGATCACCGGCGGACACGCCGGGATCGCACTGCGCGTCACCGCACACGCGCCCGCGGCCGCGCTGTGCCAGGCCTTCGGCGGCCCGATCGTGTCGACCAGCGCCAACCGGCACGGCGAGGCGCCGGCGCGCAGCGCAGCGGAAGTCGCCAGCCTGTTCGGCGAGGAACTCGATGGCGTGCTGGACGCGCCGCTGGGCGGGCTCGACAAGCCCACCCCGATTACGGATGCCGTGAGTGGCGCTATCATTCGTCCCTGAGGGAACGGGGAGTTTCCAAGTGTCCAGCGTAATCAAATCTCCGCAGGGCGAACCCGCCGGGCTGTGCCGGCCATTGCTGGCGGGCGTCGACTGGCAGCGAACGATCGCGTGGCGCGACGGGCGCGCGATCACCGCCGCGGCATTTCTCGCGGACGTGGCGGCCCTGGCGATGCGCCTTCCACCGGGCGCGGCCGCCGTCAATCTGTGCGAGGACCGCTACGCGTTCCTGGTAGCGTTCGCGGCGTTGGCCGTGCGCGGCCAGCTCAATCTCCTGCCGCCCTCGCGCGTGCCTCACGCGATCGACGAGGCGCTCGCGGCGCATCCCGGCAGCTACACGATCGGCGACAGGGCGCTGGCGCCCGAACCGCCGGACTATCTCCGGTTCGTGCCGGAGGGCGTCATGCGCGACGCGCCGCCGGTGCTGGTGCGCCCTGCCGCCCCGGTCGCGATCGGCTACACCTCGGGATCGACCGGGGTGCCACGTGCCAATCCCAAGCGCTGGGACAAGCTCGCGATTTCGAGCGGCCACAACGATGCGTTGTTGCGCACGCTGGCGGGCGGCGACTACCACGTCGTCGCGACCGTGCCGCCCCAGCACATGTACGGCCTCGAGTTCTCGGTGCTGCTGCCGCTGTTCGGGCACGCCGCGATACACACCGGACGGCCGTTCTTCGCCGCCGACATCGCCGAAGCGCTGGCCGCGCTGCCGGAGCCGCGGATCTTGGTGACGACGCCGGTGCACCTGCGCACGCTGGTCGACTCGCCCCAGCCGCTGCCGGCGTTCGCAGGCATCGTGTCGGCCACCGCGCCGATGCCGCCGGACCTCGCCCGTGCCGCGGAGCAGCGCTTCCGCGCGCCCGTGCAGGAGGTGTTCGGTTCCACCGAAACCTGCGTCATCGCGCACCGCCGCACGGCGCACGAGAACGCGTGGACACCGTATGCCGGCGTCGAACTGCACCCGCGGCCGGACGGCACCCGGATCGTCGCACCGCAACTCACGGAGCCGGTGGCGTTGGCCGACCTCGTCGAGCTCTTGGACGACGGGCGCTTCCGGCTGTGCGGACGCAATATCGATCTGCTGGAAATCGCCGGGAAGCGCGCATCGCTCGGCGACCTCACCCACAAACTGCTGGCGGTACCCGGGGTGCGCGATGGCGTAGTGTTCCAGCTCGACGACACCGATGCGATCGGCGTGCGCCGGATCGCTGCGCTGGCGGTCGCGCCCGGTTTGTCCGCAGCCGCGATCCTCCAAGTGCTGCGCGCCGGCGTCGATCCCGTGTTCCTGCCGCGCCCCCTGAAACTCGTCGACGCGCTGCCGCGCAGCGAGATCGGCAAG
>JBOHYT010000033.1:0-3853 GCA_050738055.1 Rhodanobacteraceae bacterium | reverse complement strand
GGGTCGCCATAAGTCAATTCCGCCTTGGTCGGAATGCCGGCCCGCTGCAGTTCCGCCTCCACCGATTGCAGGTAGGCGAGGTCCTCCGTGATTTCCTCGCCGCTGGCGTCGTGGCGGTGGATCTGCGCCGGCACGCTGGTCGCCACATGGAGTAGCGTCAGCGTGCTCCCGCACAACGGCGCCAACAGTTTGATGTGCTCAATGATCGCCCGATCGGAAGGCGAATTTTCGAGTGTCACCAGGACTTTCGCATACATTGTCGCGCCCCTCGTATTTTGGCCTTCCCCAAGAAAAGTGGACGCGCGCGCGCAGAGATCAAACAGCCTGAGCCTCGAACGCTTCGGGACTCAGGTATGCCAACGAACTATGAAGACGCACTCGGTTGTAGAACCCGAGCACGTATTCGAAAATCATCTGCCGCGCCTGTTGGCGCGTCGCGAACTTCTGATGATACACCAGCTCGGTTTTGAGCGTGCACCAAAAACTCTCCATCGCCGCGTTGTCGTAGCAGTTGCCCGTGCGGCTCATGCTGCACACGATCGCGTTCTGCTGCAGCATCTGCCGGTACCCGTCGCTGGCGTATTGCACTCCGCGGTCGGAGTGGTGCAGCAAGCCCTGCTTCGGTTGGCGGCCCCCAAGCGCCATTTCCAAGGACTCCCCGACCAGTTCCACGCGCATGTGTTCGGCCATGCTCAGCCCAACCACTTTGCGACTGAACAGATCGAGCGTCCCCGCCACGTACAGCCAGCCTTCGTCGGTGGGAACGTAGGTGATATCACAGACCCACTTCTGATCGGGCGCCGTCGCGGTGAAGTCACGCGCCAGCAGGTTTTCCGCGACGGGAAAGTCGTGCCGCGAGTCGGTGGTGGCGGGGACAAACCGCCGGACTCGTTTGCTGCGTAGCCGCTGTTTGCGCATCAATGTGGCCACGGTGTTTTCGCAGATCTGAACGCCTGCCTTGCGCATGGCGTGATAGACCCGCGGCGAACCGTAGATTCGGTCGCTGGCTGCGAAGGTGGTGGCCACCTGTCGAGCCCACTGTTCGTGCCGCGTTTGGCGCGGACTGGGCGCGCGGCCGCGCCAGGCGTAGAAGCCACTGGCGCTGACGAGCAGCAGTTTGCACATCAGTCTCACGGGGAACTCCACGGCGTGTTCTGCGATCCAGCCGAACCTCACGAGTTTTCCTTGGCGAAGAAGGCCGTCGCTTTTTTTAAAATGTCCCGTTCCAGGGTAAGCCGTTGGATCAGGCGATCCTTCTCGGCCAGCGCGGCGCGCAGGTCTTTTTCCTCGCTGGAGCTGGTCGTGCCAACGGCCTTTTGATGCTTTTTGACCCACACCGACAAGGTTTGCATCGGCACGCTCAGGATACGAGCCGCTTCGGTTACGGTGTGGTGCTGGGCCAGCACCATGGCGACTGCGTCGCTCCGGAACTGCTTGGTGTACTTTTTCGACATGGGGACACTCCTCCTTCGCACAGGGCCCTCGCGGACCATCCTATTCTCTGCGCGCGCGCGTGTCCACTTTTCTTGGGGAAGGCCAGTCGATGATGACGATGTCGCCTTCCCATTCCCGGAATTGCCACAGGAACGGAAGCACGTTGTCCTTTTCATTGCGCATGAGCGCGACGAGCGACACGGGAAACCGCGCTTCCACCGGCGCCGCAGCCCGGGGCTGGGATTCAGCGGCCTGACTCTCCGTAGCGACCCCCATCGCCTCGTAGAAATGGTAGATCGCCGCCGGGTGTTCACGGGCGGGATAATGGGCGGTTTTTTGGGTGAACTCGTGCTTTTGGTTAGCTTCCACCGCTTGCTTGGTGTCGTGGTGGAAGTTGTCGCGGTCGCGGCAGCGGGTGAGGATCTCGGCCTTGGCGCCCATCCGGCTGTAATTGTACATCCGCCAGTGCTGGTCGACCACCCGCCCGCGTACGCCCTCGACGAGGCCGCAGGTCATAGCGTCACCAATGGCGAAGCCCTCGCCCTTGCGGTAAAGCCGGAGCAGGTTGCGCGCGAAGTAGTCGGGAATATCCTGCTCGAGCGTGTAGAGGAAACTGCGCCGTTCGAACACGGCGCCGGCGACGTTCGGATCTTCAATGGCGCGCAGGATGGCCTGGTGGTCACCTTCGTGGATCGCCTCGTCGGCCTGGACGTACAAGCCCCAGTCACCAGTGCAGGCTTCGATGGCGACGTTGCTTTGCAGGGTGATCTCCGTTCCGTCGTGGTGGTTGTCGAGATTCCAGGGACTGGGGACGAGGACAATTTCCTTGTATTTGCGCGCCAGGTTTTTGACGTATTTTTCGGTCTCGTCCTCCGAGGTGGGGTCGTAGGCGATGACCACCTCCTTGCAGATGGGGAGATAGGTTAGGATCGAGGCTTCCAGCGGGTAGTTCAACTTGACCGCATTGCGGACAATTGTGCAGCCGGAAATAGTCTTCGTAGGTTTCATGCTTTTCCCCCTTGAACTGCTAAACGTTCCTTGAGCCGATTCGCGACCAGAGCGACCCCACAGTGATCTCGAACCCAGGCTTGAGCTTCCGCGCCGCGGGTTAGCAGGGCTGCACGATTTTGGTGGGCCCACCGGAGGGCCTCTACCAGAGCGTTTTCGTCGATTACCGCCCAGTTTTGGTCGGCGGCGTAGCCCGGAAAGGTGTGCTCGGCGGGGAGCGGTTCGAGGCGGTAGGGCACCTGGACACCCGGGTAATCGGCGAAGGCCGACCAGCCGGTACTGATCACCGGCTTGCCACAACTCATCGCTTCGACCGCCGGCAGGCAAAACCCCTCGCCGCGGCTGGCGGTGACGAACACCGTCACGAACCGGTAGAGGTTGCGCATCTGTTCGGGGGTATAAACGCCGGTCAGGGCGCGGATGTGCGCATCGCCGCGCGCGTGTTCACCAACCCATTTACTGGCGATGTGCTGGTCTTGCTCGGCATCCCCTGTCATATAGGTCTTGATCAGGAGTAGCGTTCGATCCCTGGCGTTGAACGCCCGCGAAAAAGCGCGGACCAGAACATCCGGGCGTTTGCGGACATCCCAGGTGCCCACGTAGAGGAACACCGTCCAGGTGGGATCGAACCGGGGCGGCAGCACGCAGGGCGGACGGCGCGCGCCGGGAGAATAAAAGGCTGTGTCGATGGGGTGCGGCATCCAGTGGGCGGGACTCCGCACGCCGGAGTCTGCCAAGACCTTCACCAGCCCCTGGCTCGGCACCCAGATTTCGTCCATGCGGTTCAGTGCCTCAATCCAGTTGCGGCCGCCGGGGATGTCGCGTGCAGTCAGGCGGTCGGTCTCCCAGGCGAACACGCCAATGTGGCGGCCGGGCTTGGTAAAATCGAAATGGTCTGGCGGCAGGTGATGTATCCAGACGTCGGCCTGATCCAATCCGCGTTCGACCTTGGCCGGAAACAACGCCGTCCGCTGAATCGAGTCTTTGGGCACGCCGATGGGCTTCCAGTCGAGGCCAGCCGCTTCCAGGGCCAGACCCATCCGCCGGGCCGCCTCGCCGAAGCCCGATGGCGAATGCCAATCCGCGCGGTAGCCAATGATTCCGGCCGTGCCGGTGGCGCCGACAGACGCACTCGGTCGTCCCGCGGTAGCAACCGGAATGGGAATGGGGACGGGCTTTACAGCCAGGGGTGCGGAGCAAATGGTGCGCTTGGGAATCTGGAGCGACTTACGGGAGCGAACCCGCGTGAGAACTTCAAACAGCGCCTTGCCGGCCGCCAGCGCATCGACCGACGGATTTTTAGAAGTGAATTGTCCGACTTCCCCCATCTCTTGGGCCCAGGCTGCGAGATCAAGCGGCAGCCGTTGCTGCGGCTCGGCGGCGGGGACGTGCGCTGAGGATAGCACCGGCA
>JBOHYT010000032.1:0-29997 GCA_050738055.1 Rhodanobacteraceae bacterium | reverse complement strand
CCCCCCCCCCCGCGCCGCCTGCCTACAGCAGACGCCGCCACCCCCTTCGTTCCGAAGGGTGTGAAAAGCACGCACCGCAACCCGCCGATCAATCCAGTTCGTCCTCGAAGCGCAGGTGCTTCATGCTGCGCCCGTCGCGGCGCACGAGTTTCAGCGCTTCGATACCGATTCGGACGTGGTCCGAGACATAACGCGCCTTGACTTCGGCATCGCTGGACGTGGTCTTCACGCCTTCGGGAACCATCGGCTGGTCGGAGACCAGCAGCAGCGCGCCAGAGGGAATGCGGTTGGCGAAACCGGCCGCGAAGATCGTCGCGGTCTCCATGTCGATCGCCATGCAACGCAGGGTGCGCAGATACGCCTTGAATGTGTCGTCGAATTCCCACACCCGCCTGTTGGTGGTGTACACCGTGCCGGTCCAGTAGTCGTGGCCGAGGTCGCGGATCATCGTCGACACGCCGCGCTGCAACTGGAACGCCGGCAGCGCGGGCACCTCGGAGGGCAGGTAATCGTCACTGGTGCCCTCGCCGCGGATCGCTGCAATCGGCAGGATCAAATCGCCGAGCCGGTTCTTCTTCTTGAGCCCGCCGCACTTGCCGAGGAACAACACGGCGTTCGGCGCGATCGCGGACAGCAGGTCGATCACTGTGGCCGCGTTCGGACTGCCCATCCCGAAGTCGATGATCGTCAAACCATCGGCGCTCGCGCACGGCATCGGCCGCTCGCGATCGACGATCCGCGCGCCCGTCAGCGCACAGAAGGTTTCCACATAACCGATGAAATTGGTCAGCAGGATGTACTTGCCGAAATTCTCCAGCTTCTCGCCGGTGTAGCGCGGCAGCCAGTCGCGGACGATGTCGAGCTTGTCGTGCATGGCGCGCAGTGTGCCACCTCCGGCGGAGTACTGTGCACGCCCGGTTTGGCCGACCCGGAGTCGCGGTATCGCCCGCGCCGCGGTGTTAGCATGAAAGGTCCCGATCCTGCCATGCGCGCGTCGCGCCCGCCATGTCCAACCTTCCCGAAGAATTGAAGCAAGCCGCGCTGGAATACCACCGGCAGCCGAGCGCCGGGAAGATCCGCATCACGCCCACCAAGTCGCTGCTGACGGCGCGCGACCTGGCGCTTGCCTATTCGCCGGGGGTCGCCGCCGCCTGCGAGGAGATCGTGCGCGACCCGATCGAGGCCCAGACGCTGACCGCCCGGGGGAATCTCGTCGGCGTGATCACCAACGGTACCGCGGTCCTCGGGCTCGGCAGCATCGGTCCGCTGGCGGGCAAGCCCGTGATGGAAGGCAAGGGCATGCTGTTCCGCAAGTTCGCCGGGATCGACGTGTTCGACATCGAGATCGAGGAACGCGACCCGGACAAACTGGTCGAGATCATCGCCTCGCTCGAACCGACCTTCGGCGGCATCAACCTCGAGGATATCAAGGCGCCGGAGTGCTTCTACGTCGAGCGCAAATTGCGCGAGCGGATGCACATCCCGGTGTTCCACGACGATCAGCACGGCACCGCGATCATCGTCGGCGCGGCGCTGACCAACGCGCTGATCGTGGTCGGCAAGAAAATCAGCGACGTGCGGGTCGCGGCATCCGGCGCCGGCGCGGCCGGAATCGCCTGCCTCGACATGCTGGTGCGGCTCGGAGTGAAGCCGGAGAACATCCTGGTCTGCGACAAGGACGGCGTGCTGCGCCCCGACCGCCCCGGCCTCGACGCCAGCCTCACACGGTATGCGCGCAAGACCCGCGCGCGTGGTCTGGCCGACATCGTCAAGCGTGCCGACGTGTTCCTCGGCGTCTCCGCGGGTGGCGTGCTGACCCGGCAGATGGTCGCGACCATGGCCGACCGCCCGGTGATCCTCGCGCTCGCCAACCCGACGCCGGAAATCACCCCCGAGGAAGCCCGCGCGGCGAAACCCGACGCGGTGATCGCGACCGGCCGTTCGGATTACCCGAACCAGGTCAACAATGCGCTTTGTTTTCCGTACATCTTCCGCGGTGCGCTGGACGTCGGCGCCACCGGCATCAACGAGGCAATGACGGTCGCCTGCGTGCACGCGATCGCGCAGCTCGCGCGGCGCGAGGCCTCCGACGTCGCGCAGCGCGCCTACGGCGGACGCGTGCCGCACTTCGGGCGCGATTATCTGATCCCGCGCCCGTTCGATCCGCGGCTGCTGGTGCAGGTCGCCCCGGCCGTCGCCAAGGCGGCGATGGATTCCGGCGTCGCCACGCGTCCGCTGGCCGACATGCGCGCCTACACCGAAAAGCTGACCCAGTTCGTGTTCCGCACCGGCCTGACCATGAAGCCGGTGTTCGAGCGCGCGCGTGCCAAACCGATGCGGGTCGCGTACGCCGACGGCGAAGAGGAAACCATCCTGCGTGCGGTGCAGACGCTGGTCGACGAGCGGCTGGTCAAGCCGGTTCTGATCGGGCGGCCGGACGTGATCGCGAAGCGCATCGAGCGCATCGGCCTGCGCCTGCGGGAAGGCCACGACTTCGAGCTGGTCAACATCCACTCCGATCCGCGCTTCGACGCCTACTGGCAGCAGTATTACGAGCTGATGCAGCGTCGCGGGGTCACGCCCTCGCTGGCCAAGTCGGTAGTGCGCTCGCGTTCCACCGTGATCGCCGCGCTGATGGTCGCGCGCGGCGAAGCCGACGCGCTGATCTGTGGCACCGTCGGTCGCTACCAGCGCAAGGCCGAGTACATCCGCGACATCATCGGACTCGACCAGGGCGTCGCGACGCTCTCGTCGATGGCGGCGGTCGCCAACGACAAGGGCCTGACGTTTTTCCTCGATACCCACATGCAGCACGATCCCCACGCCGAACAGATCGCCGAGGCCACCCTGCAGGCCACCCTGCGCCTGAAACTGCTGGGCCTGCTGCCACGGGTCGCGTTGATCGCGGCGTCCAATTTCGGGACCCGCAACACGCCCACCGCGCGCAAGATGCAGGAAGCCCTGCGGCTGCTTCGGGAACGCGACCCGGGCCTCGAGGTCGAAGGAGAGATGCAGGCGGACGTCGCGCACGATCCCGAGTTGCGCGCCCGGCTGTTCCCCAATTCACGTCTCACCGGCCGCGCCAACGTGTTCGTGTTTCCCAATCTCGCCGCCGCCAACGCCGCGTTCAACATCACGCGTTGCATGTCCGATGGCGTGGTGATCGGGCCGATCCTGATGGGCGTGGCGAAACCGGCGCACGTGCTGACCCCGCAGGCGACCGTGCGGCGGGTCGTCAACATGAGCGCGATCGCCTGCGTCGAGGCGCAAATCCGCGCGCCACACGAACGGGTGGTGAAGCGCAGGGCCAGGGCGAAGGTGATGCCGGCCGAGGTCGGCACGAAGAAAGCCCGGGCATCCGGAACCATCAAGAAATCAGCGCGCGGCGCCGCGCACGGGAGCAAACGATGAACGCAGTGGCACAGGAATTTCTGGACCAGGATCCCGACCCGCGCGAAACCCGCGAATGGGTCGAGTCGATCGAGGCGGTGATCCACGCCGACGGCACCGAGCGCGCGCATCAACTCCTCGAGACGCTGGTCGACGAGACGCGCCGCGCCGGCGGCTATCTGCCCTTCTCCCCCACCACCGAATACGTCAACACCATTCCGCCGGAGCTCGAGGCGAAGTCGCCCGGCGACGCGGCGATGGAATGGCGCATCCGCTGCCTGCTCCGCTGGAACGCGATGGCGATGGTGGTGCGGGCCAACCGCAAGCCGGGTTCGCTCGGCGGCCACATCGCGAGCTTCGCCTCGTCGGCGACCTTGTACGACGTCGGCTTCAACCACTTCTGGCGCGCACCTTCCGAAGACCACCCGGGCGACCTGATCGGTTACCAGGGCCATTCAAGCCCGGGCCTGTACGCGCGTTCGTATCTGGAAGGACGCCTGAGCGCCGACGACCTCGATCACCTGCGCATCGAGACCCGGCCCGGCATCAAGGGCCTGCCCTCGTACCCGCACCCGTGGCTGATGCCCGACTACTGGCAGATGCCCACGGTGTCGATGGGACTGGGGCCGATCCAGGCGATCTACCAGGCGCAGTTCATGAAGTACCTCGAAGCCCGCGGGCTGATGCCGAAGACCGACCGCAAGGTCTGGTGCTTCATCGGCGATGGCGAGGTCGACGAGCCCGAGTCATTGGGCGCGATTTCGCTGGCCGGACGCGAACACCTCGACAACCTGATCTTCGTGGTCAACTGCAACCTGCAGCGCCTCGATGGGCCGGTGCGCGGCAACGGCAAGATCATCCAGGAACTGGAAGGGGTGTTCCGCGGCGGCGGCTGGAACGTGATCAAGCTGATCTGGGGTTCCTATTGGGATCCACTGCTGGCGCGCGACACCAAGGGAATCCTGCGCAAGCTGATGATGGAAACCGTGGATGGCGAGTACCAAGCCTGCAAGGCTTTCGGCGGCAAGTACACCCGCGAGCAGTTCTTCGGCAAGTACCCGGAAACCGCGGCGATGGTCGCGAATCTTTCCGACGAGGACGTCTGGCGCCTCAACCGCGGCGGCCACGATCCGCACAAGGTGTATGCGGCCTATCACGCCGCGGTGCACACCGAAGGCATGCCGACGGTGATCCTCGCCAAGACCGTCAAGGGCTACGGCATGGGTGCCGCGGGCGAGTCGCTCAACATCGCGCACCAGGCCAAGAAGATGCACCAGGACGCGGTGCGGATCTTCCGCGACCGCTTCCAGATCCCGATCGACGACAAGCAGCTCGAGGGCGAGGATCTCGAGTCGGTGCCGTACTACCACCCGGGCAAGGATTCGCCGGAGGTCAAGTACATGCTGGAGCGCCGCAAGGAACTCGGCGGCTTCCTGCCAGCCCGGCGCGAGAAATCGACCAAGTCCCTGCCGGTGCCGGGCCTCGACGAGTTTGCGCAGATCACCAAGGGCACCGCCGATCGCGAGATCAGCAACACCATGGCGCTGGTGCGCGGCATGAACCTGCTTCTGCGCGACAAGCAGATCGCCCCGATCGTGGTGCCGATCGTGGTCGACGAGGCGCGCACCTTCGGCATGGAAGGCATGTTCCGGCAGATCGGCATCTACGCGCCGGGCGGACAGAAGTACCGTCCGCAGGACGCCGACCAGTTGCTCTACTACCGCGAAGCCGAGGACGGCCAAGTGCTGCAGGAAGGCATTTCCGAGGCGGGTGGCGTGTCGGCGTGGATCGCGGCGGCCACCAGCTATTCGGTTTCCGACCAACCGATGCTGCCGTTCTTCATCTTCTATTCGTTCTTCGGCTTCCGCCGCGTCGGCGATTTGATCTGGGCAGCCGGCGACCAGCGGGCGCGCGGTTTTCTCATCGGCGCCACGGCCGGATGCAGCTTCCCCGGCGAAGGCCTGCAGCACTGCGACTGCGCCTCGCAGTTGATGGCGGGCACCGTGCCGAACTGCCGCGCGTACGATCCGACTTTCTCCTACGAGGTCGCGGTGATCCTCCAGGACGGCATCCGCCGGATGCTGCACGAGCAGGAAGACGTGTTCTATTACCTCACCACGACCAACGAGAACTACACCCACCCCGACATGCCCGGAGGCTGCGAGGAAGGCATCATCAAGGGGATGTATCTGTTGCGGGAGTCGGGAGTCGGGAATCGGGAATCGGGTAAAGGCAACGGCAAGAGCAAGAGCAAAAACAAGAGCAAGAGCAGCAAGGCGCCGGGCGTCCAGTTGATGGCGGCCGGCGGCGCGGTGCGCGAGGCCGTGCATGCCGCCGAACTGCTGAAGAAGGAATTCGGCGTCGAGGCCGATGTGTGGTCATGCCCCAGCTTCATCGAGCTGGGCCGCGACGGGTACGACTGCGAACGCTGGAACCGGCTGCACCCGGATCCCAAGGAACAGCGCGTCCCGTACGTCGCCGAGTGCCTGGACGGTCACGAAGGCCCGGTGGTGGCGGTCAGCGAGTACGTGCGCGGGGTAGTCGACCAGGTTCGTCCGTTCGTCCCCGAAGGACGCCGTTTCATCGCGCTCGGCGCCGATGGCTACGGCCGCAGCGACACCCGCGAAGCCCTGCGCAATTTCTTCGAAGTGGACGCACGCTGGATCGCCGAGGCCGCCGTGTCGGCACTGGCCGAGGATGGTGTGCTGACCGCCAAGGACGTCGCACGCGCCATCAAGACCTGGAAGCTCGACCCGGAGAAACCCAACCCGATCACCGTGTAACGATCGGCGCACGGTCGTCCTGGGCGCGATCGTGCGCATGCGGTGAAGCAACTCCGCCGCGGGCATCTCATATTTGGTCGCGCAGCGTGACCGCCACCTCGCGGGTCTGCGGGCCACGCTTGACGGCAAAGTGCACCACCGTGCCGGGTTTCCAGGTGCGCAGCATGTGACGCAATTCGTACACCGGCATCGAGGTGGCAGGCTTGCCGTCCATCGCGGTGATCACGTCGCCGACCTTGATGCCCGCCTGTGCGGCCGGACCCTTCGCCGTCACGTCCATCACCTGCATGCCGTTTGGCACCGCGTTGATCCACATGCCGGATCGGTCGAAGTTGCCGACGCGGGTGAGCGGCGCCTGCTGCAACGGCTTCAGGTACATCACGTGGTTGGTGTAGTCGAACGTCACCACGAAGTGCTTCAGGATCGCGCCGCCGATGTTGCCCTGGTACGAGGGCGTGGCGAACGCGCCTTTCTTTTGCACCGACATGGAAGTCACGACGTTCGGGAGCTGGACCGGGCCGATCGTCAGCAGCTTGCCGCGGGTGACATAATCGTGTGCCGCGCCGCCCACGCCCCAGCCATCCACCGCGACCACGCCTTTCGGGTAGTCGGCACGCAAATGGTGCGCTTCCGCGAACGGCCCGGTCAGGCTCAACGCGTCGCGCGAGCCGGTGTCGATCTGGAACTTGCCGGGAATGCCACCGAACGTGCCCTCGACTTCCGGCAGGTCGCCGTCGAACACGAATGGAATCGGGGTACCGGCATCCTGCGCATTGAAATGACCCGGTTCGATCAGGGTCATCTGGTCGTTGCCGTAATCGATGCGGGTCACGAAACGCTTGAATACCGTGAAGCCGATCATGCCCTTGAAGTCCACGCCTTCGACGCCTTTCGCCTCGAAATTGAGCACACCCATGATTTGGTTCTTGAAAGTCGCATCGCCCACTCTGAGCGAGGCGACCTTGGCGAGCCCGTAATTCACCGCCTTGTTGCCGACGCCGGTGCCTGCCATCGCGCCCTCAACCTTGATGCCGAGCGCCTTGGCGGTGGGCGGTGTCAGGATGTTCTGGCCGCCCGTGTCGAAAATGAACAGCAACGGGCCATGCCCGTTCACCCACGCGTCCGCGTAGATGTGGTTGTTGATCAACCGGAACGGAAACGTGGTCTGCGTGGCACCGCCGGCGATCGCGACGCCCTTCATCTCCGATTGGGGCGGCGCATAGGCTGCAACGGGTTGCGCGGGCACGAACGCCACCGCGGTCGTGGTAATGGTCTGCAGGTATTGTTTGCCGTGGCCGTTGTCGATCACCATCTTGTAGGGAATCTTCACGCCATCCACAGGCCGGTAATCGGAGAGATACATCGTGGTGGTATCGCCACCGAGCGTTTGCACGGTGCGCACGAGCAGGTGCGAGGCATCATCGAACCAGGTCTGGAACGGCAACGCGCCTTTCGGGGTTACGTTGAGCACCGTACAGGTGGCGGTGCCGCACGGCTTGTCGCCCACGGCCTGCACCTTCGCGCCACCGAAGTCCGGCCGCCACCACAGGTTGGCGTTCTGGTAGGCCTGATCCAGCGCCATCGGCAACGCGTCGCCGCCTTTCTCGACGTTGACTTCGCCGTTCGGCCCCTGCTGCCAGGGATACTTGCCGTCGAAACCCTGCGCGCCGCTGGCGGGCCCCAGCGTGTAATGGACCACCGAATTGCCGTTGTGCAGATCGGTGAGGGCCATCGCGGTGCCGGTCAGGCCCGCGCCGCTCAGCTTCGCCTCGGTTTTCATCGCCGCCTTGCCGTTCCACGCGGAACCTCCGCTGGCGGCATGGTACGCACCCAGCACGGCGGCCGGATCGGTGGCGGCGTGCGCCACACCGAGGGCCGAGGCAAGCAGAACAACCGAAATGGCAACCGAAAGTGGACGCATGGCTTTGCTCCCGGCCGGAGTCGCAGCGTGGTGCCGACCTCGATGTGTGCGAACGATGCGCGCCAACGATGCGGCGTGTGCTGCGCGCACGAAACAGACGACCATCATTCTCCGCCGGTACCGACGCATGCACATGTGCAGGTGGTAATGGAAACGCGGATGACACCCGTCATGCGCGCGTACCGCGCCACCGACAGCCTGCGCGAGCGGGGTCATCCGGGTACACTCGCAGCGATTCCTTGTCGAGCGGGGTGTCGCCATGCATCGCACGGTTCTGTTCGCCATTGTCACCAGCCTCGGCGTCGCAGCCGCCGCGCAGGCCGCACCTCCCGACAATTCCGCTGCAACGAAAGCCGCTCCGCCGTTTTCGACGGCGATCACCGCACAAACCTTCCGAGCCTGGGACAAGGCAATCTCGTCCGATGCGATGGACGGCCGCAAGCCCGGCACGCCCGGTGGCGACCGCGCCGTGGCATGGATCGTCGACCAGTTCAAGGCGATCGGATTGCAGCCGGGCAACCATGGTTCGTGGTTCCAGGACGTACCGACCATCTCGACCGCGCTGCAGAACGAAAACGGGATCAAGCTCAACGTCAACGAAGGCGGCGGCGCGCAGACCTTCGATTTCGGCAAGGACATGGTCGCGGTCACGCTACAGGCCAAACCCAAGGTCACGCTGAAGAATTCCGACGTCGTGTTCGTCGGTTACGGCATCGACGCGCCGCAATGGCACTGGAACGACTACAAAGACGCCAACGTCAAGGGCAAGACGGTCATCGTGCTGGTCAACGACCCCGGTTTCGCGACCGGCAACCCGAAGTTGTTCAAGGGCAAGACCATGACCTACTACGGGCGCTGGACGTACAAGTACGAGGAAGCCGCACGCGAGGGTGCGGCCGCGTGCCTGGTCGTGCACACCTCGGACGCCGCCGCCGGCTATCCGTGGTCGGTCGTCAAGAACAGTTGGAGCGGCCCGCAACTCGCATTGCCGCAAAGTGACGATCCGGGTCCGCGTCTCGCGGTCGCCGGCTGGCTTACCGCCGACGCCGCGCAGCGGCTGTTTGCGAATGCCGGACTCGACTTCGACAAGCTGAAAGCCGAGGCCGCCAAGCCGGGCTTCAAGCCGGTGGCGCTCAAGGCCACCGCATCGGTGGCGCTCGACAGCAAGATCAGTCACGGCAGCGCAAGAAACATTCTCGGCCTGATCCAGGGCACCGAGCACCCGGATCAGGTGATCGTGTATTCCGCGCACTGGGACCATCTTGGCGAGAACGACAAGCTGAACGGTGACAAGATCTTCAACGGCGCGGTCGACAACGGCACCGGCATTTCCGCACTCCTTGAAATCGCCCGCGCATTCAAACACCAGCATCCGGCCCCGAAGCGCAGCGTGCTGTTCCTCGCCGACACGCTCGAGGAATCGGGGCTGCTCGGCTCGCTCTACTACACCAAACACCCGGTGTTTCCGCTGGATCACACGGTCGCCGACATCAACATGGACATGTTGATACCGATCGGCCGGACGAACAACATGCAGATCATCGGTGGCGATCAGAACCACCTCGAAGACATGCTGAAAGCGGTGTTGAAACGGCAGGGCCGCTTCGCGATCGGGGACCTGTCTCCCGCCGATGGCTACTACTTCCGCTCCGACCAGTTCAGTTTTGCGAAGGCGGGGGTGCCGGCGCTGTTCACCCAGACCGGCAACGACCTTGTCAACGGCGGCACCGGCGCCGGGGACGCCGCCCTGACCGACTTCATCGCCCACCGATATCACACGCCCTACGACAACTTCAATCCGAAGTGGGACTTCGCGGGCGACATCGAGGACGCCGAGGCGCTGTACGAAGTCGGCAGCGAACTCGCCGGCAGCGACCAATGGCCGACGTGGTATCCCGACAGCCCGTTCCGCGCCAAGCGCGAAAAGATGATGCACCAGTAGGTTGGGGTGAGCGGCTTTTTGCGAACCCCAACTTGCCTGAGTTGAACCGATGGGAGCGACGTAGGTTGGGGTGAGCGGCTTTTTGCGAACCCCAACTTGCCTGCGTTGAACCGATGGGAGCGACGTAGGTTGGGGTGAGCGGCTTTTTGCGAGCCCCAACTTGCCCGCGCCGAACCGTTGGGAGTGACATAGGTTGGGGTGAGCGGCTTTTTGCGAACCCCAACTTGCCTGCGTTGAACCGTGCCTGTGTCGAACCGTTGGGTTTCGCCCGGACGGAGCACGGGCTCAATCCAACCTACTCGCTACTCGCTGGTCTGGCGCTGCTGAACCCGCTACACTACGCGCAGTTTGACGCGCCGTAGCCCGAACTTCCCTGGTGGATCACCGCCGCCGCAGAGCTGACAAGCCTGCGCCGCCCGGCCCCTCGCCACTCGTTTTCGTCGCGCATACCCGGTCGCCGCAGTCGCGGTCGCCGCACATTGCTTTATCTGCCTGCAGCGAGGTCATTGGGAACGCTCCGGGTTACACAGGAGTTTTCATCATGACGTTCGAATCGCTCGGGCTTGCGCCCGCGTTGCTGCGTGCCCTTGCCGAACAAGGCCACGCCACCCCCACCCCGATCCAGAATGCCGCGATCCCGCTGGTGCTGGACGGCCACGATCTTCTGGCCGGCGCGCAGACCGGCACCGGCAAGACGGCTGCGTTCGCGCTGCCGCTGTTGCAAAAGCTCGGCGTCGATGCGCCCGCGCCCAATGGCAAGCAGCCACGCAAACCGCGCGCATTGATCCTCACGCCCACCCGCGAACTCGCGGCGCAGGTGCACGACAGCGTGCGCGGCTACGGCAAGCACCTGCGCGTGTACAGCGCGGCGATCTTCGGTGGCGTCGGCATGGGCGGGCAGGTGATGAGCCTGCGCCGCAGCCTCGATGTGATCGTGGCCACGCCGGGCCGGCTGATCGACCACATGGATCGTCGCAACGTCGATTTGTCGTGCATCGAAACGCTGGTGCTGGACGAGGCCGACCGGATGCTCGACATGGGTTTCGCGCCAGCGCTGAAGAAGATCCTTGGTGCGCTGCCCAAGCACCAGCGCCAGACGCTGCTGTTCTCGGCCACTCTTGCGCCCGAGATCAAGGCGCTGGCCGCGCAATTCATGCACAACCCGCGCGAAGTGCAGATGGCGCAACCGAACGCAGTCGCGGCCGGCGTCAGCCATCGCGTGCATCCGGTGGATGCGGACAAGAAGCGCGACCTGCTGCTGCACCTGCTGGCCGCCGACAGCCGCCGGCAGACTCTGGTGTTCGCGCGCACCAAGCACGGCTCCGACAAGCTGTGCAAATACTTGGGCCAGCACGGCTTCCGCGTGGCCACGATCCACGGCAACAGGAGCCAGAGCCAGCGCACCCGCGCGCTCGCCGATTTCAAGAACGGCAAGATCACCGTACTGGTCGCGACCGATATCGCGGCGCGCGGTCTGGACATCGCGCAGTTACCGGCGGTGGTCAACTACGACCTCCCGATGGTCGCGCAGGATTACGTGCACCGCATCGGCCGCACCGGCCGCGCCGGCGCCGAAGGTCTCGCGCTGTCGCTGGTCAGCCGCGAGGAGGCAGGCCTGCTGCGCGACATCCGCCGGCTGCTGAAGCAGGACCTCGCGGTCGAGGTCGTGCCCGACTTTGCACCATCGTGGACGCTGCGGCTGGACGGTCCGTCGACGCCGATGCCGATGCGCAAAGCCGGCGGTCGCAACGCCAAGCCTGGCAAACCCTCGCACGCGCGCCGTCCGCATATCCCCCGCGGCAAGGGCGAACACGCTGCGGGCAACAAGCAACGCCGTTCGTGGCGCGACAAGGCCACCTCGCGCAAGGCGTAGGGCGGATCTTGACCCGCCGTTTCGTTTCGCATCGTTCCACACGATGCTGACCACACGATGCTGGCGGGTTGAAACCCGCCCTACCGGTCATCGTAGGGCGGGTCTTGACCCGCCGTTTCGCTTCGTCCCACATCGTTCCACATGATGCTGGCGGGTTGAAACCCGCCCGCCCGGTCATCGTAGAGCGGGTCTTGACCCGCCGCCGTTTTGCATTGACGCCGCGGGCGGGTCGAGACCCGCCCTACGCCGACCTACACCCACTCGCGCGGCTTGAGGTACTCCGCAAGCCGCGCCTCCGCACTGCCGGGCTCCGGCGCGTAGCCATATTCAAAGCGCACGCGCGGCGGCAGCGACATCAGGATCGATTCGGCGCGGCCGCCGGATTGCAGGCCGAACAGCGTGCCGCGGTCATACACCAGGTTGAATTCGACGTAACGGCCGCGGCGGTAGAGCTGGAACTCGCGCTCGCGTTCGCCGAACTGCGTTTCCTTGCGACGCTCGACGATCGGCAGGTACGCGTCGAGAAATCCGTTGCCGACCGCCTGCATGAAGGCGAAGCACTTCTCGAAGCCCCACGTGTTCAAGTCATCGAAGAACAGCCCGCCGATGCCGCGCGTTTCGTTCCGGTGCTTCAGATAAAAATATTCGTCGCACCAATGCTTGTACTTCGGATACACGTCGTCACCGAACGGTGCGCACAGGCCGCGGGCAACGGTGTGCCAGTGCACGCAGTCTTCGTCGAATGGATAGAACGGCGTGAGGTCGAAGCCGCCGCCGAACCACCAGACCGGTTCCGCACCCGGCTTGCCGGCCTCGAAGTAGCGCACATTGGCGTGCGCCGTGGGCACGTACGGATTCTCCGGATGGATCACCAGCGACACCCCGGTTGCGGTCCACGAACGTCCTGTGAGTTCCGGTCGATGCGCGGTCGCCGACGGCGGCAAGGTGTCGCCGGTGACGCGCGACCCGTTGACGCCGGCCTGTTCAAACACCGCGCCGTTTTTCATGACCCGCGTGCGACCGCCGCCACCGCACGGGCGCGTCCACAGGTCGTCTGCGAAACGTCCGCCGCCGTCGACGGCTTCCAGCGCAGCGCAGATGCGGCCTTGCAGGCCACGCAGGAAGGCATCGACTTTTTCTGTCTGTTCGGACATCTCGCGACCGGTGGAAATGGTGGGCAGCGACGCAGTGGAGCACCGCGCACGGGAGTGTAAGGCACGCCGCTCCGGCGCAGCATGGATTGGCCAGGCCTGCCGGAAGCGTGCGTATACTGGCCGGACCGTTCCACGACAGCCTCCTGGATGCCCGCACGCATCGATCCGCTCGCCATCGTCGCCTGCAGCGCCACTTCCGCGCTCGGGCACGGACTCGCGGCGCACCTCGATGCCATCGCTCACGGACGCGGCGGCCTGCGTGCCAACGATTTTTCGTCCGCCCCGCTGGACTGCTGGATCGGCCGCGTCGAGGGACTGGAGGACACGCCGCTGCCGGCCGGGTTCGTGCATTGGGATTGCCGCAACAACCGCCTCGCGTGGCTCGGTTTGCAACAGGATGGGCTGGCGGAAGCCGTTGCCAGCGCGATCGCGCGCCATGGCGCGACGCGGGTCGCACTGGTGCTCGGCACCTCCACCGCAAGCATCGAATCCACCGAGGAAGCGTATCGCCGCCTCGAAAGCGGTCGCTTTCCCGCGGACCTGCGTCGGCCCGAAATCCACACGCCGCACTCACTCGCCGCGTTCGTGGCCGACGTTACCGGGGTCACCGGGCCCGCGCTCACGATCTCGACGGCTTGCTCGTCTTCGGCCAAGGTATTCGCGTCCGCGGAACGCCTGATCCGGCTCGGGCTCGTCGATGCCGCGCTGGTGGGCGGCGTCGACACGTTGTGCAACAGCGTGCTTTTCGGATTCCATTCGCTGGAGCTCGTCTCGACCCAACCGTGCCGCCCCTTCGACATCCACCGCGACGGCATCTCGATCGGCGAAGCCGCGGCCTTCGCACTGCTGGAGCGCATCGGGAATGCGCCCCGCGCGCCGCGCCTGATCGGCTACGGCGAATCCTCGGACGCCTGGCACATGTCCACGCCCCACCCGGAAGGCCGCGGCGCACTGGCGGCGCTGGAGGATGCGCTCGCGCGCGCCGGCATTGGCGCGGACGCGATCGACTACGTCAACCTGCACGGCACCGCCACGCCCAAGAACGACGAGGTCGAGGCGAAGCTGCTGCAGCGCTTTTCGCAAAGCACGCGGGCGAGTTCCACCAAGGGCTTCACCGGCCACACACTCGGCGCCGCAGGCGCGCTGGAAGCGGTGATCGCGTTGCTCGCGATCCGGCACGGCGTCGTGCCGCCCGACCTCGGATGCACCGATCCGATGCCGGAAACCAAACCCTGGCTGGCACTGCAGCCCGAGCAGCGGCGCATCGACATCGCGCTCAGCAATTCGTTCGGCTTCGGTGGCAACAACGCCTGCCTCGTGTTCGCGCGCGGCGAAGCAACATGAACGCGCCATTGCGAGTCCACGTCGCCGGCCTCGGCGTCTGGCTACGCGGTGCGCCGGACTGGCCGTCGCTGCGCGAAGTGCTGCGCGGCCACCACGGTCTTGCCGACGATGCGCCGACCAAACCCGCCGCCGCGACATTGCCTGCGGCCGAACGCCGGAGGGCGCCGGACAGCGTGCGGCTTGCCGTGGAAGTCTCGCAGCAGGCCTGCGCGATGGCGGGACGCGATCCGTCCTCGCTGCCTTGCGTGTTCGCCTCCACCCACGGCGAACTCGCGATTACCGACTACGTGTGCGAAACCCTGGCGCGGGCACCGCGTGAACTGTCGCCCACCAAATTCCACAACTCGGTGCTGAACGCACCCGCGGGCTACTGGACCATCGCCGCCGGCTGCGGGCGGGCGTCCAGCGCGGTGACGGCGCACCACCGCAGCGTAGCGGCCGGCCTGCTGGAAGCGGCCGCATTCGCCTGTGCGGAAGCCACGCCGGTGCTGTTCGCTTGGTGCGATGTTGCATCGGCCGGCCCGCTCGCGGAGATGGCCGGCACCACGCTCGCGTTCGGCATGGCGTTGGTGCTGATCCCGGCCGCGGCAGCCGGTCCGGGTCTGCGGCTGTCACTGCGCGCCGGCGCGACCGAGGGTCCCGCAGCCGCGGTGTTGGCATTGCGGGCCGTGGCAGGCGACAATCCTGCCAACGCACACGCGCTGGCGTTGCTCGGCGCGCTGGCAGCGCCTGAGGAAACCCGGCTGGCACTGCCGTTGTCAATCGGAATGTCACTGGAGATGGAGATCACGCCTTGAGCAACGCCACCGTCCGCCCGTTCGTCGTCGTGCCGTGCCTCAACGAGGAACAGGCCATCGGCGAGTTGCTGCAAGGCGTGCTGGCGCATTGCCGTGACGTGATCGTGATCGACGACGGTTCCACCGATCGTACCGCCGAGATCGCCGCCGCGCTGCCGGTGACGCTGATCCGGCATCACGCGCGCCGTGGCAAGGGCGAGGCGCTGCGCAGCGGATTCCGCAAGGCGCTGGAACTCGGCGCCAGCGGCGTGCTGACCATGGATGGCGATGGCCAGCACGACCCCGCCGACATCCCGCGCATCCTTGCCGCGGCGAACCGTTTTCCGGGCGCGCTGGTGATCGGCGCGCGGATGCTCGAGCGCGAGCGCCAGCCGAACGCGCGCCGCCGTGCCAACGATTTCGCCGACTGGGGCATAAGTTGGGGCTGCGGCCGGCCGGTCGCCGACACCCAGAGCGGCCAGCGCTGGTATCCGCGGGCGGTGGTCGAACTGGTGGAGCTGCAGGCGCAGGATTTCGTGTTCGAGGCGGCGGTCCTGATCGCCGCCTCGCGCGACCTCGACCTGCCCATCGTGTCGATCCCGATCGCCTGCCGCTACGACCACGACGCGCGCCACAGCCACTTCCGATCGGTGCGCGACACGCTGCGGATCACGTGGTATACCCTCGGTCGGATTCTGCATTACGGGCGAGCCGTGCAGGGTTACCGCGCCTCGCACGGCAGTCCGCCGGACGTCCACGATCCGGACCACCGCCTCGGCACGAGGACCTCCACGCCGCTCCGCCGGGCCGGAAGTCCACCGCCCGCGCAGGGTTGACCGCGCATGGACGCCGCAATGAGCAGCGATGTACTGATCGTGGGCGGCGGCTTGGCTGGACTGACCCTGGCGCTGCAGCTTCGCGAGCGCTGTCCCGACCTTTCGATCCGGGTACTGGAACGGCGTGCCGGGGAAGCTCCGCCGGCCGCTTTCAAGGTCGGCGAATCCACGGTCGAAATCGGCGCGGACTACCTCGCCGACACACTCGGCCTGCGCGCGCACCTGGACGACGCACAGGTGCGCAAGTTCGGTTTCCGGTTTTTCTTCAGCGACGGTCACGCGCGGCTCGATGAAGCCCCGGAACTCGGCATCAGCCGGGTATTTCCGACGCCGTCCTGGCAGCTCGAGCGCGGCAGCTTCGAGAACTTCCTGATGGCGCGGGTGCATGAGCGCGGCATCGCGGTCGAGCAAGGCATCTGCGTGCGTTCGATCGAACTCGGCCACGACGGCGCGACGCATGTCGTCCACGCCAGCGACCGCGCCTGGCACGCGTGCTGGCTCATCGACGCTTCCGGCCGCGCGGGGCTGCTCCGCCGCAAACTCGACCTTGGCGAGGACAACGGCCACCACATCGGCGCGGCCTGGTTCCGCGTCGATGCGCGACTCTCGATCGATGACTGGTGTGACAACCCGGCATGGCGCGGGTTGTGCAAACCGCAGGAACGCTGGCGCTCGACCAATCACCTGTGTGGATCCGGCTACTGGGTATGGCTGATCCCGCTCGCCTCGGGTGCGCATTCGGTCGGCATCGTGGCCGACACCGCACAGCATCCGATCGAAACGCTCAACACGTTCGAGCGCGCACTTGCATGGCTGCGCATCCACCAGCCCGCCTTGGCCGACAAGCTCGACGACCCGCGCGCTGCACCACTCGACTTCCGGTTCCTGCGCGGGGTTTCGTACGGATGCCGACAGGTGTTCAGTGCCGACCGCTGGGCGCTGACCGGCGAGGCCGGCATGTTCCTCGATCCGTTCTATTCACCGGGCACCGATTTCATCGCGATCGCCAACACCTACATCACCGAACTGGTCGCCCGCGACCTCGCCGGGGATGCGATCGCGCAACCGGCGCGTCACTTCCAGCAACTGTTCTTCTCGTTCTACCGCAACGTGCTGCAGCTTTATCGCGGCCAATATGCACTGTTCGGCGATGCGCGGGTAATGACCGCCAAGGTGTTGTGGGATTACGCGTATTACTGGGGCGTGTTGTGCCCGCTGGCGATCGGCGACCGGCTGACGGATTTCGCATTGTTCGCCGAGCTGTCGAAAGAGTTCGCCGCGGCCGAAGCGCTCAACGTGCACATGCAGCGATTCTTTCGTGCATGGCACCAGGCGGACCCGGCGGGCCCGGTTCCCGCCTGGATGGACCAGCAGGATCTCGGCTGGTTCGCGCAATTGAATTCCCGGCTCGGCGAAGCGCTGGACGACCGCATGATCCGTGTCCGGTTGCGCGGGAACATCGGGCTTCTGCACTCCCTCGCCGGCGCGATCACCGAAGCCGCGATGCGCGGCGCGCCGGGGTTGCAAGCCGGGCCGCCGCCGGTCCATGCGCACGTACAACTCCTACCGGCGCTGTTCGCAGAAGTGGCCTGACCCCCCGGCCCCCACAACCCTTCGGAATGCGGGCATAATCGCGCAGGGCCCCGTTCCAATGTTGCTTCCGGGGAGAAGACCATGCGCAAACTGTTGCTCGTCCTGTCGCTCGTGCTGCTCGGCTGCGGCGTCGCAGCCGCGCCGGCATTCGCCGACAACAATGTGCTGGACAATCACGCGGTCGTGGAAATGGTGCAGCTCGGCCTCGGCCAGCAGGTGATCGAGGCCAAGATCCACGCCTCGACGACCCATTTCGATACCAGCCCGGAAGCGTTGGCCAAGCTCAAACGCGAACGCGTGCCTTCGGCCATCATCACCGCGATGATCAATGCCGGCAGCGGCAACGTCGTGACTTCGAGCGGGTCGGGCGGATCGCAGTGGGCCCAGGCCAACGGCGCGCGTGCATTGTTCGAGTTCGTCGACAGCAACGGTGCCGACCAACCGATGTCGCCGGTACGCGTGACCTCGGAAATTTCCACCCGCAAGGCTTGGATCCCGTTCTACCACGGCGGTCCGGAAACGTTCCTGTTCATCGACGGTCGGCACGCGGCATTGAAGACCTCGACCCAACCATCGTTCATCACCAATCTCGATCCGATTTCGGTGCGTCTGGTGCACTTGGGCCAGAATAACCACCGTGAGGCACGCTACGTCGTATTCAACGGCAGCACCACCGACCGCGAGGTTCCGGTCACGACCACCCCGGCCGGCACGGGCACGGTGCGCATCACGCCCGCAGAACCGCTCCAGCCCGGCGAGGAATATGCGTTTCTCGTTTCCCCGCA
Organism: Rhodanobacteraceae bacterium; assembly: GCA_050738055.1. Classification (GTDB taxonomy): domain Bacteria; phylum Pseudomonadota; class Gammaproteobacteria; order Xanthomonadales; family Rhodanobacteraceae; genus 66-474. The sequence goes on along the minus strand of JBOHYT010000032.1, from coordinate 11,600 downwards.
ACTGCCGGCCGGAATCGGTTACTGGGCCTATTTCCTGCAGAACGCCGGGGCCGGCCGAGCGTACGACTTCGGCGTGCAGTAGGCGGAAACCATCCCGCCAGATCGAAGCGGCTTTTGTGAAAAGTCAGGCCAGGATGGCCGTTCTGGTGTTCGCGACTTTGTAGGCAGCCGGAGCATCGAACCGACGGCGATGCGGCGATCATGGAAGATCGCACAGGTCACGCCATCACCCCATCCCGCCGTTCACGCCGATCACCTGCCCGTTGACGTAGGACGCTGCGTCCGAACACAGGAACGCCACCACGCCCGCGACTTCCGCGGGCGTGCCGGTGCGGCCCGCGGGGATCAGGGCCTTCACCTGGTCCGATGTGAACAACGCGTCCGTCAATCGCCCTTCGATGATGCCGGGCGCGACCACGTTGACGGTGATGTTGCGCGAGGCCATCTCGCGGGCCAGCGAGCGGGCGGCGCCGTGCAGCGCGGACTTGGCCGCGGCGTAGTTGACCTGGCCGCGGTTGCCGAGGGTTGCCGCCACCGACGACATCGCGACGATGCGGCCTGAACGCGCGCGCGCCATCGGCAGCAGCAGCGGCTGGGCGACGTGGAAGAAACCGTGCAGCGACACGTCGATCACACGCCGCCATTGGGCCTCGTCCATCCCCGCCAACGGCGCGTCGTCGTGGACGCCGGCATTGTGGATGAGCGCCCCGATCGGGCCGGCGCCGAGCAGGGCCTCGATGGCCGCGTGGGTGGCGGCCGCGTCGGCGATGTCGAACGCCACCACGTCGGCGCGGCCCCCCGCGTTCCGGATCGCGGCCGCGACGGTTTCCGCGCGTTCGCGGTTGCGGTTCGCGTGCACGATCACCTGCCAGCCATCGCGCGCGAGCGCCGCCGAGATCGCCCCGCCGATATCGCCGCTGCCGCCGGTCACCAACGCACGCCGCGAAGCATCACTCATGTCGAAGGTCCCGTTGCACCGTGGGTCGTGTCGCGTGGTCGGTCCTGCAGCATTACCGCCGCGCGTCCTGTCGCGAGCACACTGCCACGGTGCTCGACCCGAAACGCATATTGCAGGCTGCCGGCGGTCGCGAGCAAGCACTCGACGTGGACCTGAAGCCGCCCGGGCAGGTCGTCGATCCGCTCGACGCTTAGAGCGACTTCGCGCAACGCGACCAGCAACCCGGGCCGCGCCTCGCCGCCGCCCGCGCGGGCGCACAACGCACCGTGGACCGCCATCGCCTGCGCCGCGTATTCGCACAGGTTCACGGCGTGCAGGATGCCGTCCGCGCGCAAAGGATTGTCGGGGCTGCGGTGCGATGTACTGCGCGCGTGCAGGTGCACCGTGTCCCACTCGACCACCTCGTCCAGCAGGCACATGCTGCCCTTGTGCGGGATCAGGTGCGCCCATTCGGAGGCGGGAAGCATCGTCGTCAATGCTCGCGCCGCAGGTGCCCGGCCGGCGCCATCAGCACCGACAGCGTGAAATGGAAGGCGACGCCCAACGCGACCGTCAGGCCGATCGCCCGCAACACCGGCACGCTCGAGAGCGCCAGCACCCCGAACACCAGCAGCGCGGATGCCACGCACACGAGCGTGGCGTGCAGCGTACGCAAGTCTTCGGCAAGATCGCCGGTGCGGCGTTCGAAGAACAGTGCGTAGTGGAGTCCAAGTCCGGCCGCCAGGGTCAGCGAAACCAGGTGGAACAGCGACAGCGGAATCCCGGCCGCGCGCAACACCACCAGCACCAGCAGCGTGGCAAGGGTCATCGGGCCGAGCACGTGCAGTGCACGGCGGGGGCTGCGCAGCGCCAGCGTCACGGCGATGCAGAGCAGCGCGGCCGCGATCCCGAGGGCGACCAGAATCCGGTGCCGGTAGGCGACGATCAACGATTCGGTCGAGGCCTTGAGGTCGAGCAGATGCACCGCGCCGTGCGTCTGCGCGGCGAGCTTCGCGAATGCGGCGGGGTCCGCAACCCCGCTCAGGGTTCCGAGCCCGACCCAGCCGTGGCCCTGCTTGACGAGCATCGCCTCCAGCCGCGCACCCAACGGCGATTGCTCGAACCGTGCCGGGGTCAGCGGCGGCAACGTTCGCGCGGCTTCCACGTCGTCCACGAACGGCGTGAACACGCCCGGACGGAACGGCAGACCCTGCATTGCCTGGTGCAACGCGGATTCGAGCGCCGCGCGATCCGGCAGTTTCGCCTGCCGCGCCCGCTGGGCGGCGATGCTCGGCAGGAAGCGTGACGGCAACTCGAAACCGTCCAGTGCATGGCTGGCGGCGAGCGAGCGCATTTCCGGCACGATCTGCTCGGAGAGCCGCAGCACGCCCTGTGCGCTCGGCGCGCGCAGCACCAGCAGGTAGCGGACATCGGGCGCGCCCAGCGCCGCGCGCAGGCGGGCGTCGGTTTGCAATTCGGCTTTCGGGACCGGCGTCAGCGCCGAAAGATCGTTCTGCCAGAACTGGCCGGGCGCCAGCGCAACGATCGCGATGCCAACCGCGCCGACCAGCCATGGCAGCCAGCGCGGACGCGGCAGCTCCGCCAGGAAGTGCCAGGCGCGCGCGAGGCCCGGCGTTGCCGCCATGTCGCGGCGCGCGGGCGGCACGATCACCGGCAACAGCCAGCGGGTGCACAGGCCGGCGACGATCAGGCCGCCGATCGTGAACACCGCGAGTTGCTGCAGCCCCGCGACCCCCGAGGCGAAGAACGCAAGGTAGGCGATGCACACCGACACGATCGCGGTCGCCAGCAACGGCCACAGTTCCCGCACGCACACCGAGGTCGCCACCCCGACGCGGCGATGGCTGAACACGCGCAGCGGATATTCCTGCGCGACCCCGAGCAGCGTGAAGCCGAACGCAATGGTGATTCCGTGCGCGTGGCCGAACACCAGCGCCAGCAATGCGAAACCGACGGCCGCGCCCGACAACAACGGCAACGCCGTCACCACCAGCGGCACCGCGCTGCGGTACGCGATCAGCAACATCAGCACGAAGCCGACGGTGGTGATCGCGCCGAAGCGGTCGGCTTCGGCACGGGTGTGGCGGCTCGCCTGCATGCCGAACCAGCCGGGCCCGCTGATCACGAGTCTTGCGCCGGTCGCGCCGGGCAACGCCGCAAAGCGTTTCTGCAGCGACTCGATCGCCTTCGTCTGCGCGCCCAGGTCAAATCCGGCGGCTTTGGTTTCCGCGACCAGCAAAGCCTCATCACGATCCGAGAACCACACCCCATCGACCAGCTTCGGCTGGTGCGCCGGCGCCCAGCGCTGCGCCAGCTTCAGGGTTTCGAGCGTCGGATCGCTTCGCAGCCACGGCTCCAGCAGCGATGCCGCGGGCGAGCTGAGATCCTCGACCCGCTGCTGGAGTTGCGCGTGCAAATACGCAGCGTCGAAACGATGCGTATCCAGGGTCGGCGAAAGCAGATAACGGTACGGCAGCAGGTCGGAGGCGATCTTCGCGAGATCGTTGCTGCCGTTCGCGACCCGGGAAAACGCGGGATCGTGCCGGAGCGCCTCATCGAGACCGCGCGACAGATTCGCGAGCTGCGCCTGCGGCGCACCGGAGATCGCCAGCAGCAACAGGCGCGAACCCGGCCCGTTGCCGATTTCATCCAACAGCAATTTCTGGTCGGCGGTGCGCGGCGGCGGCACGAAATCGCGCAGGTCCGAGCTGACCTTGAGGTGCAGTGCGACGCCCCAGCCGAGCACGGCGATCAGCGCCAGCCAGACGAAATAAATCGCAATCCGGACGCCGGTCCTCATTCCGGCCGGCCCCGATCCGCAGCCCACTTTGACACCACGTCTTCTCCGTAGGGCGGGTCTTGACCCGCCGATCCCATTTGCGTAGGGCGGGTCTTGACCCGCCACGCCGGGCCGCATCTTTGTACGCAACAACGGCGGGTTGAAACCCGCCCTACCGCAATCGCGTAGGGCGGGTCTTGACCCGCCGATCCCATCATTTCCGCTGCCTTATCGCATGAATGTTCAACACGATTGAACGCGGGATGTCTTGTCAAACTTCGTCATTCCGGGGCCATCGCCGGCTCCATCGGCGATGGAACCCGGAATCCAGCGTTTCTGCTCCAGGTTCGGAAAGGCACTGGATTCCGGGTTCCGCCCGCAAAAAGCGCGGGCGGCCCCGGAATGACGACAAATTATTGTGCGTTCCCGTGTGTTCGAAATTTGCTGGCATGTAGCGCTGATCAGAAAAGCCTTTTGCCGCGCATTTGCGCGGATGAACGCGGATAAGAGCTATCGATCCGTGTCGATCCGTGGTAAATGCTTCCTGATTTGCAACGAGGGCTTGCGGTTTCTGTTCTTGAGGCCGTAGAACCGGCCGCGCCCTCATCGCTCGTTTCTGCAACGCGCCGCCACCGCCGATTCCAGCGGCGCCACGCTGCGCAGACCCTGCTTCGCCAACGCGCCCACCAGCGTGATGCTGCTGTCGCCATTGCGGTCGGTCATCGTCAGGCAACGCGGCTGTTCATTGCGGCCATCGATCACGATCGAGCGAAGCTGTCTCTTGAGCTCGTCGGTGCGCGGCACGAGGAAGATCACCCAGTGCGCCTCGCCCCCTTCGGCGGACAGCGTGAAATCCTGCTGGAGCGCCGACACGTCACCGCCCAGCAGCGCACGGAATCCGGCCAGCATCGCACCGGCCTGCGGCGCGCGCGAAAGCGGCATCCGGTGCACCTCGCCGCTGCCGCGCTGCACTGAAAGTTCGCCGTCGCCGAGCTTCGCGGTTTCGGTGAATGGCTGGGTGATGTCGCGCTCGAGCCGGTCGCCGCCCAGCCATTGCAAGGTTCCCGACACCACGATCGGGCGGTCCAGAACGCCGCGATAACTCACCTGCACGAACGGCGTCGATACCGGCGGCGTTTTCGCCATTGCCGACAGGATCGATTCGGCAAGACCGGGTGCCGCGGCCAGCGCGACGCCGCCGGTCAGCGCCATCCCGCAAACCACCAGCGTCAGAGCGTCACGAAACCTGCGCATGCTGCAATGTCCCTCCGGCGGCCGGCGACGCTTCGGCGACCGCTTGCGGTTGCCAGAAGTCGTAGAAGTTGAACCAGTTGCAAGGCGCCTCGCGCAGATGGTGTTCGAGGCGCGCGGCATAGTGCGCGACATGCACGTCGAGCGCATGGTTGCGGCCGGCGCGCGGCAGTTCCACCCGCTCAGCCAGCGTTTCGAAGACGAGGTCATAGCGGTTGCCGCCGCGATACATGCCAAGGCACAGCACCACCGGCACCTCGAGCAGCGACGCGATCAGCCACGGGGCGGCGGGGAACGGCGCGTCGCCACCCAGGAATGGCACTTCGCGCATCAGTTCGCCCGGCCGGCCGCGGTCACCCAGCAGCGTCACCATCGCACCGTCACGGGTTGCCTCCGACAGCGCCAGCACGATGTCCATGCCGCCGCGCGCGGTGTCGATGACTTCATCCGCGAGGTCCGGCGCCAGCGCTTCCAGCAACTGGGTGAGCGCGGGGGTCTTGCTCTTGTCCATCAACAGCTTCAACTTGCACTCCGGCCTGCGGGTGCCAAGCGCCCGCAACACTTCGAAGCTGCCGACGTGCGCGCCCACCAGCAGTACACCCTTGCCGCGATCGAGGTGGCGGTGCAACTCGTCGACGCCGCGGGTCGTGACGCGGAAGTCGCCGATACCGCGCGCCAGCAGAAACACGCGATCGAGAATGGTCGACGCGAACGCATGGATCAGGCGCATCACCTGCAGCGCGCTGCCGGGTCTGCCGTCGAGACGCCGGAAATATTCGCGCGACGAGCGCCGCTCCGGACCGCGCCGGAAATAGAAGTACAGCGTGATGGGATACAGGAACAGCCGCGCGAAGCCGCGCCCGAAATGCAGGCCGATGAAGCGGATCAGCCAGATCGCGAACCAGCCGCCGGCTTCCGGACGGTCGAGCCAGTGGCCGCTCACGATGCGGCCTCCAGGGTGCCGCGCGCAAGCGCCACACCGCCTTCCGCGCGCAGCACCGCAAACCGCACCCGCGGACCTTCTTCGCGCAATTCGATCACGGCATTCTGGTCGGGCAGCAGCGGCTGCAGGAACTTGGCATCGAACTTCCCGACCCGCATGCCGCGCCAACTCCGGCATGCCGCCACCACGCGTTCCAGCAGCACCACGCCCGGCACCACCGGGTGGTCGGGGAAATGGCCCGCCAGCGCAGGGTGCGTCGCTTGGATGCGCAATGCGCACTGGAACGTCCCGCTCATTCGGGCGCATCCCCGCCGCGCAGCAGCGTCGGCCAACGACGCACGATCTGCGTCACGAAATGACGCATGCCCGAGTGCGGGATCGCCCGCAGGTGCCAGCGCCGGAACAGGTATTCGCCGACGAATCCGGCCGCGAGCAGGATCCAGCAACCGACCTCCGGATACCACGCGAGCAACGAACCCCGCATTGCGAATGGTGCCGGCACGCCGAAGGTCGCCAGCCAGCCGCCCGGCTGCGCACACAGCGCGAGCGCGAGGGACAATAGCGCGAGTGCCGCAAGCAGTGCCGCCCAGTACAGCGTCACGCCTCGGGTGTATGTGCACACCCCCGGCAACGCGAGGCGTTCCTCGCCTTCGATCATCCGCACGAAACGCGCAACCAGCGGCTCCTTGCCACTTCGCAAGGTACGGGCGAACAGCCACGACGCCGCGGCCAGGAACACCACCGGCAACGCCATCAGCGCGAGTTCCGGGTGCCCGAGCAGCGCGGGTACCAACAGCAGTGCGGCCAGGCCCAGCCACATCAGAAGCGCGGACGCGCTGCGCCGGCGCCAAACCGGCGGCAGCCATGCCAGCAACAAGAGGAGCGCCGCCGCGACGCTCAGATAATGTCGGTGCAGCAGGCCACCCGCCAGGGCCAGCAGCGCGCACACGATCAGGATCAACGTCAACCACGGCACACGCGTGGCGGCGTCGGGACGTGGCTGCATGGCGTGGGTCGATGACATCGTGCCGGGTTCAAGTCATATCTGCGGCGTGCGAGTGTATATGATAAGCGGTCGACCCGACCCCGGCTGAACGTGACAGGAGTGCCAGGAATGGATGGCGGCAGCCTGCAAATGCCCGATTGCGACGTGCTGGTGGTCGGCGGCGGCCCCGGTGGCTCGACGATCTCGACGCTGCTCGCGCAACGCGGCTGGCACGTGGTGATGCTGGAGCGCGACCGCCATCCGCGTTTCCATATCGGCGAGTCGTTGTTGCCCGCCAACATCCCGATCTTCGAGGAAATCGGTGCGCTGGAAAAACTGCGCGCCGTGGGGCGGCTGAAACTCGGCGCGGATTTCCCGCGTGACGACGGCAGCTACTACACCTTCCGCTTCGACCGCGCGCTCGGCCACACCCCGCCCTACGCGTTCCAGGTCAAGCGCGAGGAGATGGACCGGATGCTGTTCGAGCATGCGCGCGAACGCGGGGTGGATGCGCGCGAGGCGGTGAAGGTCGAGCGTGCCGAATTCGACGCCGACGGCGTCACCGCGCACATCGATGCGCAAGGCACCAAGGCGCGCCTGCGCGCGCGGTATCTGGTGGACGCGTCGGGCCGCGACACCTTCCTCGGCAAGCAGTTGAAGCTGGTCGAGCGCAGCGACAGGCACCAGAGCGCGGCAATGTTCGCGCACTACCAGGGCGTCGCCTACAACCCCGATGATCCGGGCGGCAACATCATCAGCGTGAACCGCTTCGCGCACGGCTGGGCGTGGTTCATCCCGTTGCCCGACGGTACCACCAGCGTCGGCTGCGTGTGCAAGCCGGGCTACTTGAAGACAAGGCAGGGCGCGGACAACGCGGAGTTCATGGCGAAGACGCTCGCGATCGTGCCCGGTGCGGCGCGGCGAATGGCAGACGCCGAGCGGGCTTCGCCGGTGCGCTTCACCGGCAACTATTCGTATGCGTGCCGCGCGATGGCCGGTCCGCGCTGGATCCTGATCGGCGACGCTTGGGCATTCCTCGACCCGGTGTTTTCCTCGGGCGTGTACCTTTCGATGTATTCCGCGCGCCGGGCCTGCGACGTGGTCGACGGCGCGCTGCGCGAGCCGGAGCAGGAATCCCGGCTGCAGCGGCGTTACACGCGTCATCTGCGCGAAGGCTACGCGCGCTTCGCGTGGTTCATCTATCGATTCAATTCGCCGGTGATGAAGGCGCTGTTCGCCGATCCGCGCAACGTGATGCAGGTCGAACAGGGCGTGATTTCGATGCTGGCGGGCGACGTGTTCGACAACCGGCGGGTGCTGTCGAAGCTGCGAATCTTCAAGGCCATCTATGCGATCTCGTCGCTCGCGAACCTGCGCCGCTGGGCCGCCGACCTCGTCGACCGCCGCCGCCAGAACCGTACGCGTGTGGCCACCGATGGCGCGACACCGAAATGACCGCGGCGTGAGCGATCCACGGGAACTTCGCGTCGCGACGTCGTGCGGCGAACTCGCCGCGCTGCAATGGGGCGACGCCTCGGCATCGCCCCTGTTTGCGCTGCACGGCTGGCTCGACAATGCCGCGAGTTTCGCGCGACTGGCGCCGCTTCTCGCCGGTCACCGACGCGTCGTTGCACTCGACCTCCCGGGCCACGGCCATTCGGCACACCTGCCCGAAAGCGCGCGACGCTACCACGTCGGCGACCAGGTCGACCACGTGCTCGACTTCGCCGACGCGCTCGGCATCGAATGCTTCGACCTGCTGGGCCACTCGCTCGGTGCCGGCATTGCCTCGCTCATCACCGCCGCCGCGCCGGCACGGATCGGCAAGCTCGTGCTGATCGAAGGATTGGGCTCGCTGGCGGACGACGGCTCGCAAACCCTCGCACGCTGGCGCGATAGTCACCGTCAGCGTGAGGCCGCCCGGAAGTCGCGCCGCGTGTTCGCATCCATCGATGCCGCCGTGGCGGCGCGCGTCGCCGCCGGCGGACTGGAAGCGGACGAGGCGCGACCCATCGTCGAGCGCAACCTCAAGGAATCGGATGGAGGATTCTCCTGGCGCAGCGATCCGCGCCTGCGCCTGACGACGCCGCTGCGGATCGAGGAAACGCAGCTGCGGCGCCTCCTCGCCGGCATCGAGGCTGCCACCCTGCTCCTGCTTGCCGAGCCTGCGACGCCCTATTTGCCGAGCGCCCAGATGGACGCCCGCGCAGCCTGCGTCGCCGACATCCGCGTCGAACGGATCGCGGGACCACACCACCTGCATCTGCGCCACCCACGCGAAATCGCCACCCGCGTCGCCGCGTTCCTGGCTCGCTGACGCGTTGCCGCCGGGTGTCGACCAGTACCGGTCGACCGGACCCGCGGCTGCTCAATGGCTGACGTTGCGGTAGTTCTCGATGACCGCATCCCGTGCCCGCCAGTTGACCGCGGTCGCGCACAACACAGGGCAATTGCACGAGCGGCGACCGAATCGTGTGCCGGTCATTCGTCGGCCGTCCCGCGCGGTCCACGCCGCGGTGGCTGCACACCATCAATCTGAACCGATAAGCCACAAAAAAACAAAATTAACTTGCATTTCCTGCCGGGAACTGTAATTTAATTTGGTATGGCAAAGCGGATTCCCCCCACCCACCCACGCGCGCGGCGCCAGATTGAGGCGCTGAGCCAACGCCTGCGCGCGGCCCGGATGCGCCGCTCGATGACCCAGGAGGTGATGGCGGAGCGGGTGGGGGTCAGCGTCCCGACCCTCGCCAAGCTTGAGAATGGAGACCCGTCGACCAGTCTGGCAACCGTGCTGCGAGCGCTGACCGTGCTTGGTCTGGCCGACGACATCGACTTGATCGCCGCTCAGGATACCCTCGGCCGCGCGCTGCAGGACAACGCACTCCGACGCACCAATGCTTCGCCCCGCCCGCTGGCCACCCCAAGGCCGCGGCCGCCGCCCACCGCGCAGACGTCACCTGCGCCTACCCCGCTCCCCACCCGGTCAATGCCGCTGGCACGACCACGGTCGCGGAAGCATAAGCCGTGAACCGACTTGAAGTCTGGATCGAGGACGAGTCGCTTGGCGGATCGGCCCTTGTCGGCCGCCTCTCGAAGATGGAAAGCAGGACCGGCGACACGATCAGCTTCGAGTACGACCCAAGCTGGCTGGCCGACACTGGACTGGTGGCAGTGTTCCCCCTGGATCACGAAATGTACCTGGGTGCCGGCCAGCAGTACGCGAGCGCTGGCGCCAACGAGCTGTCGGGCGCCTTTCAGGACTGCTCCCCGGATCGCTGGGGCAAGCGCCTGATGGACCGCCGTGAAGCCATCGAGGCGCGCGAAGAGGGACGCAAAGCGCGCAACCTGCGCGCTTGGGATTACCTGACGGGCGTCAACGATGAATCCCGCATGGCGCGCTGCGCCTGGTGGATCCGGAGTCCGGTCGCTACGTGGAAGATCGCACGCTCAGCGCCCCGCCAACGACCGAACTGCGTCGGCTGGAGGCGATTGCCGCACGATTGGAGCGAGGGGATGTCGACTTGTCCGACGAGATGGTCCGCTGGTTCAAGCAGATCGTGGCGCCTGGGGCTTCACTCGGCGGTGCCCGGCCGAAAGCCAGTTTCCGCGACCAGGCCGGACAACTGTGGCTCGCCAAGTTCCCATCCAACGATGACCGCGTCAACGCAGGACTCTGGGAGTTTCTGACGTACCAGCTCTCGCTCGACGCGGCATCGACATGCCGGAGGCACGGCTGATGAAGTTCTCGGACCGTGGTCACACCTACGCGGTGCGGCGCTTCGATCGCACCCCGACCTCGCGTCGCATGTATTGCTCGGCCATGACCCGGTTGGACGTCATCGAGAGCGAGGGCCACAGCTACCTCGACCTCGTGCAGGTGGGAAGCGCCGCCGTCAACTGGCGGCAGTGGCACGCCCGCTCGACTGCTACAGAATCTCCGCTACATCCGCTACATCATCTTCGCCAAATGTGACAATTTCGTCCCGGTGCTTCAGCAACAAGTTGGTGATGTACCAGCGCGGTCGGTTTCCGCACTTGATCCAGATGATTTTCGGTGGCGAGCCGTACAACGTCGCCAATTCGTGGAAATCCGAATCCTTGGTGACCAGCGCATAGCCATGCTCGCGAGCATAGGTCCAAATCGCAGCGTCGCCCGCGGTTTCGAAGCCCAGTTTCACCACCTGATTCGAGCCCGGGAATACCCCTTCCAGATCGGCGAGCATGCGCAACGAAAGGTTCTCGTCGAGCAGCAGCTTCATGCCAATGCGCTCATCCGCCAATCGCGGTCACGCGATGTTCGCGGTTGGCCGCGTAGGCGAGTGCGGCACGAATATCCTCGACGGTGAGTTCGGGGTACTCGGCAACGATTTCGGCCTCGCCCATGCCCTGCGCCAGCCAGTCCAGCACGTCATACACCGTGATGCGCAGGTGACGGATGCACGGCTTGCCGCCACGCTTGCCGGGTTCGATCGTAATGCGTTGGGTTTCGTCGTGAGCCACGTCGCTGCTCCGAGCTGCACTCGAAAGATCCCTGTCATTCTAGCCGCTCGCGGGCGGCGCGCGCCTACTTGACTGAAGGTGATACGGGCGTGGACGCAGCAGCAACCGTAGCGGCAGACGCGTGCGGGGCAGCGTAGGTAACGGCAGGCTTGAACTTGGCGTACTTCTTCAGCAGCGCCTG
>JBOHYT010000031.1:0-12888 GCA_050738055.1 Rhodanobacteraceae bacterium | reverse complement strand
CGGCTTCCACGATTCCCGATTCCCCATTCCCGATTCCCCGCCTTCACCCATCCGGCCAAGGCGTCAAGATCTCGAACCCGTCGTCGGTGACGACCACGGTGTGTTCCCACTGTGCCGACAGCGAGTGGTCCTTGGTGACGACCGTCCAGCCGTCCGGCAGCGCACGCGTCTGGCGCTTGCCGGCATTGACCATCGGCTCGACGGTGAAGGTCATGCCCTTTTCCAGGCGCATACCGTCGCCGGGACGCCCGTAATGCAGCACCTGCGGATCGTCGTGGTAGATGCGCCCGATGCCGTGCCCGCAGTACTCGCGCACCACCGAATATCCCGCGCCTTCCGCATGCTGCTGGACCGCGTGTCCGATGTCGCCGAGCGTCGCGCCGGGACGCACGACCCCGATGCCCTTCATCATCGCTTCCCACGTCGTATCGACCAGCCTCCTGGCCAACACCGACGGGGTGCCGACGAAGTACATGCGGCTGGTGTCGCCGTGCCAGCCGTCCTTGATCACGGTGACATCGCAATTGACGATGTCACCCTCTCTCAGCACCTTGCCGGGACTCGGGATGCCGTGGCAGATCACGTGGTTGACCGACGTGCACAAGGTCTTCGGGAACCCGCGGTAACCGACGTTGGCCGGGATCGCGTGCTGGACGTCAACGATATGGTGGTAGGCGATCTGGTCGAGCTCTTCGGTGGTCACGCCCGGCTTGACGTGCTCCTTCAAGATGGCGAGCACCTCGGCCGCGAGGCGGCCGGCGACGCGCATCGACTCGATCTCTTCGGGGGTCTTGGGAATGACAGGCATAGGCTGGAATGGATCCGAATTCAGCGGCGCACCGAGCAAACGCACTCCGGCGCCGAACAGCAATTATCGCTCATTCGAGCCGCGGCTGCAGAATTTTGCTTGCCCGCGCGATCAGCCATCTGTAGAATTGCAGGGCTTGGCGCAAGCCAGGCCGCCCACGCCGGGCGTCACCGGCGAATACACACGCAGGCCCTGCATCCATCGTGATGCACCGGCACCGGGGTCCTTCGCGAGAAGGTCGTTGCCGAGGAGTCTGCGGAAGCCCAACCCCGGAACCCGCCATTGTCGGCCGGAAGCACAACTTCCGCAAACGGAAACGGGTTCCCCATCCGGAGTCATCCAACATGCCTCAAGTCACCATGCGCCAGATGCTGGAAGCCGGCGTGCATTTCGGCCACCAGACACGCTACTGGAACCCGAAGATGGCGCCCTTCATCTTCGGCGCGCGCGGCAAGATCCACATCATCAACCTCGAAGCGACGGTGCCGAAGTTCACCGACGCGATGAATTATCTTTCCGGCTTGGCGCAGAAGCGCCGCACGGTGTTGTTCGTCGGCACCAAGCGTTCGGCGCGCGAAGCGATCGGCGAGGAAGCCCGGCGCTGCGGCATGCCCTATGTCAATGCCCGCTGGCTGGGCGGCATGCTGACCAACTTCCGTACCGTCAAGCAGTCGGTTGCGCGCTTGAAGGAACTCGAGGCCGCTGAAACCGACGGCACCTTCGACAAGCTGGTCAAGCATGAGGTGCTGGCGCTGCGCCGCGAGCGCGACAAGCTGGAAAAGTCCCTCGGCGGCATCAAGGAAATGAAGAGCCTGCCCGACGCGCTGTTCGTGATCGACATCGGCCACGAGAACATCGCGGTGCTGGAAGCCCGAAAGCTCGGGATCCCGGTGGTCGCGGTGGTCGACACCAATTACGACCCCACCTTGGTCGAGTACGCAATCCCCGGCAACGACGACGCGATCCGCGCGGTGCAGTTGTATGCGCGCGCCGCCGCCGACGCCGTGCTGGAAGGCAAGGCCGCGGCGCCCATCCAGGCACGCGGCGATGACAGCGAATTCGTCGAGCTCGACGCCGAAGGCAACCCGGTCGCCCGCAGCGACGACGACCGAAAGGCGGCCCGCCGGCCCGGGTCGAAGAAGCCCGCGCCGAAGCACGCGCCGCGCGTTGCGGATGCGCCCGCACCCGGCAGCGAAGGCAAGCCCGACACCCAGCACGTCGAAGCCGCGGTCACGGAAAACGAGACATCCGGGGAAGGCGCGGCGAAGTAGTCGCGCCCTCGTCATGTGGTTTCCCGTTCTCCCTCTGGGAGAAGCTGGCCCGAAGGACCGGATGAGGGTACGGTTCTCGCGTTGAGCAGACTCAGCAAGACCCTGTTGCTTGCTCCGATCGCACCCTCACCCCTGCCCCTCTCCCGAAGGGAGAGGGACTTTCCGCCGCAACATTGCGGCGTGGTCCACCCAGAGGTACCGACATGCAAATTACCGCCGCGATGGTCAAGGAACTGCGCGAGCGCTCCGGCGCCGGCATGATGGAGTGCAAGAAGGCACTCACGGAGAACGACGGCAACCTCGATGCCGCGGCCGAGTGGCTGCGCAAGCAGGGCCTGGCCAAGGCCGACAAGAAGGCCGGCCGCGTGGCCGCGGAAGGCTGCATCGTGCTGGCCCAGGACGGCAACAGCGGCGCGCTGGTCGAGATCAATGCCGAAACGGACTTCGTCGCGAAAGACGAGAGCTTCCTGAAGTTCGCCGACGAGTCCGCGCAGACGGCGCTCAAGAGCGGCGCGCAGGACGCAAAGGCGTTGAAGGCCGCCGAGACATCCCACGGACCAACGGTCGAGGAAGGCCGCCAGTGGCTGGTTGCGAAGGTCGGTGAGAACGTGCAGGTGCGCCGCGTGGTACGCATCGACAACGCCCCCAATCTCGGCGCGTACGTGCACGGTGGCCGGATCGGCGTGCTGGTGTCGCTCGAAGGCGGCGATGCCGAACTCGCGCGCGGCATCGCGATGCACATCGCCGCGATGAACCCGCAGTATGTCGCCCCGGAAAACGTGCCGGCCGAATTCGTCGCCAAGGAAAAGGAGATCTCGCTCGCGCAGATGAGCGACAAGGACAAGCAAAAGCCTGCCGAGATCCAGGAAAAGATGATCGCCGGCAAGATCCGCAAGACCCTCAATGAAATCTCGTTGACCGGCCAGCCGTTCGTGCTCGACACCAACGTCACCGTCGGCGAGGCGCTCGCCAAGGCCAAGGCAAAGGTGCTCATCTTCCACCGCATCGCGGTCGGCGAAGGCATCGAGAAGAAGGAAGAGGACTTCCACGCCGAGGTGATGAAGCAGGCCGGGTTCGGATAATTGTGCGATCGTCCATGCTCGCTGCTTCGTTCCACTGTCGCTGTGAGGGTCATCGACGGCCCACCACACCAGAACGGCCTTCCCTGGCCTGACTTTTCACAACAGCCGCTTCAAACGAAGCAATCCTGAAACCCAAGAGGCCGCGAGCGATCGCGGCCTTGCAGTTTTGCGATCGAAATTCGGGGTATGCTCCCCGGCAACGGAATGCAAACTGCTGCCGTTGCGGTACTCCCCAGCGATACCGCGGACCGCGACCGAAACAGCGTTCCGGATCATGCCGACGGCCAGACGAGGTTGGCAGAATGTCTTTCTACGCCGAACTCAAGCGCCGCAACGTGTTTCGCGCCGCTGCATTCTACGCCGCGATGGCGTGGCTGCTGGTCCAGGTGGCAACCCAGGTCTTCCCTTTCTTTCATGTCCCCGAGTCGGTCGTGCGATGGGTCGTCATCGCGGCGGTGGTCGGATTTCCGTTTGCGGTGATCCTGGCGTGGTTCTACCAATGGACGCCGCAGGGCATCCAGCGCGAGACCGAGGTTGCGCCGGATGCGTCCATTTCGCCGCGGACCAGCCGGAAACTTGATCGCGCGATCATCGTGGTCCTGGCGTTGGCGGTGGTGGTCTTGCTCGCTGACAAGCTGGTTTTGCACCGGGACGCCGCTGCGACGCCTGAAAGGTCCGTCGCCGTGCTGCCGCTCATCAACGAAAGTGGCGATCCACACAACGAATACTTTTCCGACGGACTGTCCGAGCAGTTGATCGCCGCGTTGGCGCAAATACCCGAGCTGAAAGTAATCGGTCGCAGCTCCTCGTTCCGGTTCCGGCGCAGCGATGAATCCAGCAAGACCATCGGCGCGAAGCTCGGTGTCGCGACCCTGCTGGAAGGGACGGTGCGCCGTGAAGGCGCACGCGTACGCATCGTGGTCGAACTGATCAATGCGGCCGATGCGCGCGAGTTATGGTCCCAGACCTACGATCGTGAACTCAAGGACATCTTCGTGGTGCAATCCGAGATCGCCCATGGTGTCGCGGATTCCCTGAAAGTGAAGCTTTCCGGTCTCCCGAACCCGAATTCAGGACACCATGTTCCCGGTTTCGAGACCTACGACCACTATCTGCTCGGGAAGCAATTGCTGATCCACAACAAGTATGCGGGCTTTGCCACGGCAGTGCAGGCGTTTCGCCAGGCCATCGCGATGGATCCGAAGTACGCGCAGGCGTATGCCGGATTGGCCACGGCGGAAAGCTTTGCCGTCGAGGAGAACCCGGACCCGATACAGGTCGCAGTGGCCCATCGGCGTGCGATGGCGGCCGCCGAGCGTGCGGTGGCACTGGATCCCGAACTTGGCGACGCCTACGCCGCGCGCGGCTACCTGCGCGGCACCAATGACTGGAACTGGAACGGCGCGCTGGCGGACCTGCAGGCAGCGGTACGCCTGGATCCGAAAGACGCCCGGAATCAGCTGCGATACGGTTATCTGCTGGCAACGCTGGACCGTCTGCCGGAAGCCAGTGGCGTCTTCCGCAAAGGCATCGACGAAGACCCGTTGTTCCCACCCATCTGGTACTGGTTGGGACGGGTCCAGGCCGCACAAGACGACTATGAGGGCGCACGTCGCGCGATGCGCCGTGTGCTGGCCATCGATCCGGACTACCAGGACGCGTCGTCGTATCTCGGAACCCTGTCCTTGCTGCAGGGCGATGCCGACGCGGCACAAGAGACCTTCGCAAAACTGGGCCGGCTGGCCGGCTCGGCAATGGCCGAACATGACCTGGGCCACCCGGAACGCTCGAAGCTTGCGCTCGAACGGTTGATTGCCGAGCACGCTCGGGACAGTGCGTACGCGATCGCCACCGTGTACGCGTGGTCAAACAACGCCGATCAGGCTTTTGCATGGCTGGAGCGGGCATTCGTCCAGCGCGATTCCAGTCTGGTCGTCGTCAAATACGATCCATTGCTGCGCAGCTTGCACGCCGATCCTCGCTTCGACCGCCTGCTCGCAAAGTTGGGATTGCCACTTTCGACTCAGCCGTCGCCATGAACCGGCCGTGAGCCGAGTACGGGCTGCAAAAAATGGCAGCCCATAGGCTTCGCGCCCGCTCTGGTGGCCCGCATTTCTGTGTGCGCCGGTATAAACCGTGCATTTGCCCCACCGGAGCCCCGCATGCCCGCGATGCCGAAGCTCTGCCGGCTTGCTCTGCGGCAACGCACGCCCACTGGCGGGTTGCAAGCCGCCCTACCCTTGACCTGCGGCAACGCACGCCCACTGGCGGGTTGCAAGCCGCCCTACCCTGGCCTATCCGGTAGGGCGGGTCTCGACCCGCCGTTCTACGCAATTCTGCGAAACGTTGGCGGGTTGAAACCCGCCCTATGCTTGCTCTGCCGCCTTGACCTGCCGCAACGCACGCCCACTGGCGGGTTGCAAGCCGCCTACCCTTGACCTGCCGCAACGCACGCCCATTGGCGGGTTGAAACCCGCCCTACCTTGGCCTATCCGGTAGGGCGGGTCTCGACCCGCCGTTCCACGGGCATGATTGTGCGATCGTCCATGATCGCCGCCTCGTTCCACTGTCGCTGCGAGGATTACCGACGGTCGTCGACCACCACCAGAACGGCCTTCCATGGCCTGACTTTTCCCAACAGCCGCTTCGAACGGAGCAAGCCGGTACGCTACAATTCGCGCGTTTGCCTCACCGGAGCCCCGCATGGCCGCGACGCCGAAGTATCAGCGCATCCTGTTGAAGCTGTCCGGCGAGGCGTTGATGGGTTCGACCGACTACGGCATCGATCCGGAGGTGATCGGACGGATCGCCGACGAAATCCTGGAGGCGCGCAAGGCCGGTGTCGAGGTCGGCGTGGTGATCGGCGGCGGCAACATCTTCCGCGGCGCGGGCCTTGCCGAAGCCGGCATGGATCGGGTGACGGGCGACCACATGGGAATGCTGGCCACGGTGATGAACGCGCTGGCGATGCAGGACGCGGTGGAGAAGCGCGGCGGCTTCGCGCGGGTGATGAGCGCGATCCAGATTCACGACGTGTGCGAGGATTTCATCCGCCGGCGCGCAATCCGGCATCTGGAAAAGGGGCGCATCGTGCTGTTTGCCGGCGGCACCGGCAACCCGTTCTTCACCACGGATTCCGCGGCCGCGCTGCGCGCGATCGAAGTCGGCGCAGACCTGCTGCTCAAGGCGACCAAGGTCGATGGCGTCTACAGCGCGGACCCCAAGAAGAAGAAAGATGCCCAACGTTTCGACCAGGTCAGCTACGAGGACGTGATCGCGCGCAATCTCAAAGTCATGGACACCGCCGCGATCGCGCTGTGCCGCGACCACGGTCTGCCGCTGCGCATCTACGACATGACCCGCCCCGGCAACTTGATGCGCATTCTGCGCGGCGAGTCGATCGGGACACTGGTCGGCGGTTGAGCTTCGCCGGCCGTTATACTCGCCGGCTGACAGAATGGACCAGGGGCACACGCCATGCTCGATGACATCAAACGCGACACCGAGATCCGCATGGGCAAGAGCGTCGAGGCGCTGCGCCACGAACTTTCGCACCTGCGCACCGGCCGCGCGAGCACCGCACTCGTCGAAGGCATCAAGGTGCCCTATTACGGCACGGAGATGCCCATCAACCAGGTTGCCGGCGTGGCCGTATCGGACGCGCGCTCGCTGACGATCACGCCCTACGAGAAGCAGATGGTCGCCGCGGTGGAGAAGGCCATCATGGCGTCCGACCTCGGGGTCACGCCGACCACCGCCGGCACGGTGATCCGCCTCAACCTGCCGCCACTCAGCGAGGAACGCCGGAAGGAGCTGGCCAAGCATGTCGGCCACGAGGGCGAAAACGCGAAGGTCGCGATCCGCAACATCCGCCGCGATGCGCTGCAGCAGCTCAAGAACCTGCTCAAGGACAAGCAGATCAGCGAGGACGACGACCATCGCACCCAGGACGAGGTCCAGGCGATCACCGACCGTTTCATCAAGGACGTCGACGCGACGGTGCAGGCCAAGGAACAGGAACTGCTGGCCCTGTGACGCATGGGCGAGCGGAGCGAAGACCTTGCCGATCGCAATCTCGTCGATGAATACCAACCCGCTCGCCACCGCCGCTCACCGGAAACGGCACTCCATGAGCGACGACTCGATGAGCGATGACGCGCGATGACCAGGCAGCGCGACGCGGATCCCCGCATTCCGCACCACATCGCCATCGTGATGGACGGCAACGGGCGCTGGGCGCGGCGCCGCGCCCAGCCGCGCAGCTTCGGACATCGTGCCGGTCGGAAAGCGGTGCGCGCGGTCGTCGAATGCTGCCTGCGCCACCATATCGGCGTGCTGACTCTGTTCGCGTTCTCGTCCGAGAACTGGAAGCGCCCGAACGACGAAGTCGGCGCTTTGATGGAACTGTTCCTGAAGGCGCTGGACAAGGAAATCGACGAGTTGCACCGGAACGAGGTACGGGTGCGCTTCGTGGGCGACCTGTCCACCTTCTCGGAAGCCATTCGGACACGCATGCAGGCCGCCGCGATGCGCACCGGCGGCAACCAGCAGCTGACCCTCAACGTCTGTGTCAGCTACGGCGGGCGCTGGGACATCGCGCAGGCCGCGCGCCGCGCTGCCGAAGCGGTGGTGCGCGGCGAACTCGATGCCGCCGAGATCGACGAGCGCACGCTGGCCCGGTACTTCTCACTCGCGGACGTGCCGCCGCCCGACCTGTTCATCCGCACGGGCGGCGAGCGCCGCATCAGCAACTTCCTGCTCTGGCAGCTGGCATATACCGAACTGTACTTCACCGATACGCTGTGGCCGGACATGGACGCCGCCGAACTCGACCGCGCACTGGACGACTATGCGCGCCGCGAGCGACGGTTCGGCTGCACGCTGGCCGTGCCAACGGCGCGCGCGAGCTGAGGACCTGCCAACGGTATGCTGAAGCAGCGCATCATCACCGCCCTCGTCCTTGCGCCGCTGCTTCTCGCGCTGATCCTCCTCGCCCGCACGCCACTGTTCGCGGGAGTGCTGGCGCTGATTTTCCTGCTCGGCATGTGGGAGTGGACGCGGATGGCCGGCGTCCACGGCTATCCACTGCGGGCCGCCTCGCTGCTCGGCTACGCGATCCTGTTCGGCTTGTTCTGGCACGTATGTCAATCACCATGGTGGTGGCTGCCGGTGCTGGCGGGCTTCGCGTGGTGGCTGCTGGCGCTCACCTGGCTCACCCGCACCGGTTTCGCGGCGACCGCGACGTCCGCGCACGCGGTGTTGAAGCTGGTGGCAGGCGCGTTCGTGGTGGTGCCAGCCTGGTGCGCGGTAGTGGTGATGCACGGCGACCTGGCCGAACCCCACACCGGACATGGTCATTGGTGGGTGGTGTTCTTCGCCTGCATCGTGTTCGCGGGCGACATCGGCGCGTACACCGCGGGCCGGCGCTGGGGGCAAACCAAGCTCGCGCCCACGATCAGCCCGGGCAAGACCCGCGCGGGCGTGTACGGCGCGCTGGTGTGCTCCGGCATCGTGGGCCTCATCGGTGGCGCGCTCCTGCACGTGCCGGCGCTCCGGCTGCCGGCGATCGTCGCGCTGGCGCTCCTGACCGTGCTGTTCTCGATCATCGGCGACCTGCTCGAAAGCCTCATCAAGCGCCACGCCGGCGTCAAGGATTCCGGCGCGCTGTTTCCCGGCCACGGCGGCGTGTTCGACCGCGTGGATTCGCTCGTGGCGGCGCTGCCGATCTTCGTGCTGGGGAAGTTTCTGCTCGGCTTGTAGGTGCGATCTTGCTTGATCGCTGCGCCACCGATCGGACGGACGAGCCGCGCCATCCTGGATCTGCGGACGCCAGAGCGGCTATTCGTGGCCTGTCGTTCAACAACCGCCGGGTACTCGTTCCGGAACTTGGCGTGGCGGGGCGCGGTCCATGAACGGTGCGCCACGATACACCTGCCTGTCAGGCCGACTGGTTTATGATGAAGCCCAACCTTCTTCAGCGGCGAACGCATGAGTGACCTGCTCAACATCCTGGGCCCCATCTGGTGGCTGATCGTCACCCTTGGCGTTCTGGTGACCTTCCACGAGTTCGGGCACTTCTGGGTCGCACGCCGCTTCGGCGTCAAGGTGTTGCGCTTCTCGGTCGGCTTCGGCAAGCCGCTCAAATCCTGGTACGGCAAGGACGGCACCGAGTATTGCGTGGCGCCGATCCCGCTGGGCGGCTACTGCAAGATGCTGGACGCGCGCGAGGGCGAAGTCGCGCCGGCCGACCGGCCGCACGAATTCACCGGCAAGCCGATCTGGCAACGCATCCTGATCGTCCTGGCCGGACCCGGTTTCAACCTGATCTTCGCGGTGGCCGCGTTCTGGGCGATGCTGGTGATCGGCAAGCCGGATTTCCTGCCGCTGGTGGGCGATGTCAGCCATCTCGCCGCACAGGCCGGCATCCAGCGCGGCGACCGCGTATTGAGCGTCGACGGCCGGCCGATTTCCACCTGGACAGGCCTCGGTCTCGCGCTGGCGAACGCGGCGCAGGCGCGGCAACCGACGCCTGTGAAGGTGCGCACGCCGCAGGGCGCGATACAAATCCGCGTACTGCATTTCAACAAGCTTCCACCCCAGCCCAGCGACCAGACCATCGTCACCGAGACCGGCCTGACGCCGCTGCAGCGCAGCCTGCCGGCGGTCGTCGGCAAGCTCGTTCCCGACAGCGCGGCGCAAGCGGCGGGGCTCGAACCCGGCGACCGCATCGTGGCCGTCAACGGCACCGCCATCGACGACTGGAACCAGTTGACCCAGACCACCCACAAGCTCGCCGGACCGCACCATCTGCTCGCGCTCACCGTCGCGCGGGGCGGCAGGCAATTCACCGTGGAGGTGCAGCCGCGCCTGACCGCGGAGCCCGGGGGCAGCAAGGAGTGGGCGATCGGCATCTACGCCAGGGAGGTGACCGCGAAATACGACACCGTGTTGCGGCGCGGCCCGCTCGCGGCGGTTCCCGCAGCGTTCGGGCAACTGTGGGACCTGACCGCGACGACCGTCTCGATGATCGGCCACATGCTCACCGGACAGGCTTCGCTGTCCAACCTGTCCGGCCCGATTTCCATCGCGCAATACGCCCAGACCTCGGCGGAGATGGGGCCGGCGTGGTTCCTGTACTTTCTCGGCATCATCTCGCTCAGCCTCGGCATCATGAACCTGCTGCCGATCCCGATCCTGGACGGCGGACACCTCCTCTACTACCTCATCGAACTGGTCAAGGGCAGCCCGTTGTCCGACGGCGCAATGGCGGCCGGCCAGTACATGGGGATGGCCCTGCTGGTGATGCTGATGGGGCTGGTCTTCTACAACGACATCCTGCGCGTCTTCTCGGCATGAGGGAACCGCCGATCCGCCACGTCAGGCGCTGCCTGCGTGCCAACTGAAACCCGCCGCTTTCGCGTGCGTCGTCGCACCTGTACGATGCGCGGTTTGCGTGGCAATCCTTGAAACTCCGGAACCGACGATGAAGCGAGTCGCCGCACTGATCCTGTTCGCCGCCCTGTCTGTGCCCGTGGCGGCGTACGCATTCCAGCCGTTCACCGTCAAGAACATCCGCATCGAGGGCCTGCAACGCATCGCCGCGGGCACGGTGCTCTCCTACCTGCCGGTCGAACCTGGGCAGACCATGACCGACGCCACCGCGGAGAAATCCATCCGGGCGCTGTTCAAGACCGGGTTCTTCAGCAATGTCGAACTGGAACGCCAGGGCGACATCCTGATCGTGAAGGTCGTGGAACGCCCGTCGATCGCCAGTCTCACCGTGCACGGCAACAAGGACATCAAGACCGACCAGTTGTTGAAAGGCCTGAAGTCGGCCGGGCTCGCCGTCGGCCAGACCTTCGACCGTCTCACCCTCGATCAGGTCCGCCAGCAGTTGGTTTCCCAGTACAACGACCGCGGCAAGTACAACGTCGTCGTCAATCCGCACGTCACCCGGCTCGATCGCAACCGCGTCGCGATCGACATCGAGATCAAGGAAGGCAAGGCGGCCAAGATCCAGCTGATCGACATCGTCGGCAACCACAGCTTCACCTCCGGCGAAATCCGCAGCGACTGGGAATCGGGCACGCCGAACTTGACCTCGTTTTACACCAACAACGACCAGTATTCGCGCGAAAAGCTCTCGGGCGACCTGACCAAGCTGGCGTCCTACTACCTCGATCGCGGTTTCGCCGACTTCAACATCAATTCCGCGCAGGTCACGATCAGCCCGAACAAGCGCGACATCTACATCGCCGCCGGGATCCACGAAGGCGACATCTTCAAGATCTCGCAGATCCACCTGCTCGGCACCCTGATCCTGCCCGAAGAGGCGCTGCGCAAGGTGCTGCGCATCAAGCCCGGCGAAGTCTTCGACCGGCACCGCATCGAGCTTTCCTCCGATGCGATCACCGATGTGCTGTCCAACATCGGCTACGCGTTCGCCAAGGTCCAGCCGGTTCCGAAGATCGACGAGCAGAACCACACCGTCGACCTCACCTTCTTCGTCGACCCAGGCCCGCGGGTGTACGTGCGCCGGATCAACTTCAAGGGCAACACCCAGACCCAGGACCAGATCCTGCGCCGCGAGATGCGTCAGTTCGAGGGCGCGTGGTATTCGCAGGCGGCGATCGACCGCTCCAAGGTGCGCCTGCAGCGTCTCGGTTACTTCAAGGACGTCGACATCAAGACGGTCAAGGTGCCTGGCACCACCGACCAGGTCGACCTCAATGTCAACGTCACCGAGGAGTCCTCCGGCCAGTTCCAGTTCGGCGTCGGCTATTCGCAGGTTTCCGGAATCATCCTCAGCACCTCGATCGCCAACCGGAACCTGCTCGGCACCGGCGATACGGTGTCGGCAACTTTCTCCAAGAGCCTGTTTCTGAAGCAATACCAGGTCTCGTTCTTCGACCCGTACCTGACCGACAGCGGCATCGGCATCGGCTACAACGCCAGCGTGCTCAAGCTGAACCAGGGCGAGCAGAACATCGCGTCGTTCCTTTCCGACACCGATGCGTTCTCGACCTACCTGAGCTTCCCGATCAGCGAAACCGACAGCGTCAACGCGGGCATTGGCATCAACCGGACCAAGCTCGATCTGATCCCCGGCTACACGCCGCAGGTGTTCTTCGACCAGATCAACAAGGTCGGCCACTACACCATCCACAGCGCACCGCTGACCTTGTCGTACTCGCACGACACCCTCAACCAGTTCTTCAAGCCCACCCGCGGCGGATTGCAGCAGATCAGTGCCGAAATCGGCCTGCCCGGCGGAACGGTTCCGTACTACAAGCTGACGCTGGCATCCAGCGACTACCTCCCGCTGCCGTTGGGTTTCGTCGGACACGTGAAGGGGACGCTGGGCTACGGCGCGACCTACGGCTCCAGGGACATCACGGTGCGATACGCCGATGCCAACGGCGTGATCCGCACGATGTCCTTCCCCTTCTACCAGAATTTCTACGCAGGCGGCGTGCGAGACGTCCGCGGGTTCATGGACAACACCCTCGGCCCGCGCATCTGCTCGGGGCTGATCGACGCCAACGGACTACCCGACAAGACCGCCATCGCCGTCAACGGCAGTTGCCTCGGCGGGACCTTCTTCCGTCCGCAACCCGTCGGTGGCGCGTTCAAGGTACTGGGCACCGCCGAGTTGATTCTTCCGTTCTTCAAGGACAACCCCAAGGCGCGCATCTCGCTGTTCGCCGACATGGGCAACGTCTATTCC
>JBOHYT010000030.1:0-4310 GCA_050738055.1 Rhodanobacteraceae bacterium | reverse complement strand
CCGACCGTGCCGATCTGCGCGGATTCGACCAGCCGGATCGCGAGCATTCCGGGGAACACCTTGGCCAGCGCCGCCGCGGCCATCCAGCCGGCGGTCCCGCCGCCGACGATCACGACGTTGCGAATGCCCGCCTCGCTGGTCATCGCGCGCGAGCCGCCGCCGCGGGCCCGGGGATGCCTCCCTGCAGCACACGGAACGGCAGTCCGCCGGCAACCTCCACCCTCACCATCTGACGCCCATCGTGAACTTGAAGGTGCGCGGCACCCCGATGATGTTGCCGGTGGTGTTGTACGCGAGCGGGTAAAACGTCGGATACGTCGTGGTCACGTCGATGAGGTTCTTGTAGTTGAATGCGTTCAGGATATCCAGCCGCAGGTACCAGACGACGCCGTCGTTGATCCGGAAGTTCTTGATCGCCGCGAAATCGACGTCGCGGTATCCCCAGATCGGACCGCCGATCAGGAAAGACTTGCCGCCGGACGGGATGCCGCCGACCGGCAGGTTGTTGGCGCCGTTCGGCGCGGTGGCGGGGTAGTTGTAGTTGATGAAACCATTCAGGGGCGTCGGGGTCGCCAGCGTCAGTTTGGCCGACAATGTGATGTCCCAAGGGATGTCTACGACGCCGGTGGCGACGATCCGGTTCTTGGGCGCGGCGTTGGACAGGATGAACGGGTATTGCCGGATCGTCTCCTGGTCGAACGCGTAATGCTGTGTGACATCACGGTTCTGGTCGGCGTTGGTGTGGGTGTAGGCGATGGTCACGCCCCAACCGGATGCCCGGGTGTACGGTTTTTCCGCGTACAGCAGCAACTGGGTGCTACGGGTCTCGATGCCGCTGTTGCCGATGATCAGGCTGCCGAATCCCGGGATGGGGTCGCCCCATGGCTGGCTGCCGTTCATCCAGAACGCGCCGTTCGGGTAGCGGTTGCCGAGCGTGAACACGAAGCCGTCGTGGCTGGTGACGCGCACCACCGTGGCGCTGGTGTTCCAGTCGCCGAGCTTGTTGCGGATGCCGAGGCTGAACTGGTCCGAATACGGCACCTTGAGGTCGTTGTTGATCACGTCGACTTCCTTGCCGGCGGTAGTGCGTTGCACCAGTGCTTGCAGGTTGGGGACCTGCAGGTATTTCGGATCCCACGGGGTGCACGGCTGCCCGAAGCACGGTTGACCAGGACTGCTGAAGTAATAGGTTGCCTGATCCAGCGCGAATTTGGTCTGCTCCAGTTGCAGGTAGTTGTAGAGGTTCCGGTCGTAAGCGCGTCCGGCGCCGCCGAAGATCACGTGCTTCTGGTCGCCGTTGAGGTCATACGAGAACCCGAGGCGCGGCTGCCACTCGTTCTTCTTGGGGCTGCGGTTGTGGCCGTTGCTGATGTAGTCGTCGATGTTCACGCCACCGAGCGCCAGCGACTGCGCATAGGTCTGGCCGGCGGGCGCATTCGGATCCTGGGTGTTGAACGCCGCGACGATATTGGCCGGCGTGACCCAGTTGAGGTAGGAGCCATTGTGCTCCATGTCCCAGCGTACGCCGAGGTTCAGCGTCAGATGCTTGTTGACCGTCCAGTCGTCCTGGATGTAGGCGCCGTATTGCTTGTCCTTGGTCCGCACCACCGGGCTCATGCCGACGGTCGGCACCGCGAAGAACGCCTTGTACGGCGGCGCGAAGGTGCCGACGAAGCCGGGTGCACAATTGGGGTTGTTGTTCGCGGCGTCGGCCGTACACACGTTGTAGAACGCCTGCGCAGTGGCGTCGCCGGAATCCTGCGAAACCAGCGTCAACGGGGCATAGCGCACGCCGATCTTCACGGTGTGGGTGCCGAGCCACTCGAAATTCGTGAAGGTCAGGTCGTCCTTGAAGCTGGTGCCTTTCTGGCCCTTGTTCTGCTCGGACAGCGGGCTGGGCGCGCCGGTCTGCAGGATGTTCGCGTTGTTCGAGCCGAAGGTGTAGACCTGCCCGACGCCACTGGTGATCTGCTGCGGGACGTAGAACGCGTTTTGGTAGCGGATCAGGAATTCGTTGAACCACGCGTCCGCGGCGTGCGACCAGTAGAGCTCGTAGCTCTTGTCGGTGTTCTTCACCTGGATGCCGGCCGAGGCCGCGACTCCGGTGCCTATGTTGTTGTGCTGGGTCTCGTTGCGTATCTGCGCGCGCAGTTCGACGCGGTCGCTGTCGGTGGGCTCCCAGTCGATCTTGCCGAAGAACAGGTTTTCGAAGAACGGCAGGTTGGCAGGCCCGAGCTGCGCCTGCGCCCCGGAAGGCAGGAACGGGACGGCATTCAGGACGCCGGGCACCACCGTGATCGGTGTGTTGAAGCGTTTCTGCGAGTCGGTGATGAAGAAGTGCATCTTGTCCTTGATGATCGGGCCGCCGAGCGCAAAGCCGTATTCCTTGCTCATGGACTGTGTTTTCGTGCCGGCCGCCTTTTCCGCGGGCGTCATGTCGCGGTAGTCGGAGTTGGTGTAGTTCCAGTACGTCTCGCCGTGGAACTCGTTGGTGCCGGATTTGGTCACCGCGGTCACCGCGGCGCTGGAAAGCTGGCCGTACTCGGCCTTGTAGTTGGAGGTGATCACGCGGTACTGGCCGACCGCGAGCTGCGGGAACGGGTTGCCCTGGCTCGCGAACTGGCCACTGATGCCGCCACCGAGGACGTAGCTCTTCTGGCCGACCCCATCGATGTAAACGTTGACCGCGTCGGAGTTCTGCGCGCCGGCCTGCAGCGAGGTGTCGCCGTTGGAGGCGATCGTGAAGATCATGCCGGGTACCGTGTCGGCGAACTCCAGGAAGTTGCGCGTGACCTGCGGCATCGTCTGGATCTGGTGCTGGGAAACGGTTTCGCCGACCTGCGAGGTATCCGTGTGCAACAGCGGGGTGCCGACCACCTGCACGGCCTGCAGCGTCTCCGGCGCAGTCGGGGAGGGTGCCGCTTTCACGGACAAGTCGAGGGTCGAGGTCGACGCGACCGAAAGCGTGACGGTCTGCGCGGTGCCGGGGCCGGCATCGACGCGATACGTGCCGGGCGGCAGGCCGACCAGCACGTAGCTGCCGCTCGCGGAAGCCTTGGTGACACGTACCGCGCCGGTGGCGATGTTGCGCGCGGTGATCTGCGCGTTGGGCGGCGCCGTGCCGCGCAGGTTGGCGTTCGCCGATTGCGCCCAGACCATCGTGGGCAACGCCGATGCCGTGGCGACCGCGCTCGTGATCAGCGCCGCAAGCAAACGTTTCCGCAACTTCGTTTGGTGTTTCATAACCGCTCCTGCGCAGTTTGGATGAATCCGCCCGATGTGGGGAGTTCCTGCCTCGGCCGCATGGTGCCGCGACGGACATTTGCGCCCCGCGCGCGTCCCGACCCGATGGCGCGGATCAAATCGAAGAAAAGGAATTGGCCGAACGGATTCGGCAGCGTTGCGGTAATCGCGTACGTGATGGGGCGGTGTGCAGAGCGGGGGAGGTGGCGCAGTCGCGCGACGGAGCACGCGATCCGCGCGCGCTCGACAGCCATGACGCCGGTTCCAACCTTCAAGACTCGTGAAACGTTAGCCACTGAAACCTTCGCCTCCCTGGCGGCGACACTTGCGAGCGCCACCACAGCACGGTTCCCCCTTGGCCTCTACGCCGGCCGCGCATCTACGCGATTCCGCGGCTTGAACGAAATGTAAACGTTTTCATATCAAACTGCAAAGGGTTCGCGCCGGGGCTCGCCGAAGGGGGGCGGGGATGGCTCGGGCCTGTCTTCAAGTGGCGACACTCGAAGGCGCAGCGTCCCGCCCTTGGTGGAACAACAACCCCCTTTTTGCGGGCTCCCGATTGCCGTCGAATCCCAGCAAGGTCGAGCGTGTCAGATCAATCCAAAGCTCGTCATTCCGGGGCTGCCCGCGCTTTTTGCGGGCAGAACCCGGAATCCAATTTAGGTTTCTGCCAAGCAGCCAGATGGATTCCGGGTTCCACCGCCGGTGCAGCCGGCGATGGCCCCGGAATGACGGCTTTTGGCGTGAACCGTCATGATTGATTTGCCTGAGGTTCGACGCGAATCAGGTGCGGGCTTCGATGCGGGGGTGAAGCCGGGATCGCCACGGATGGTGTCAGGCCGCCGCCCGTGTTTCCAGCACCGTCACGGCGGGCAGCTTCTTGCCCTCGACGAATTCGAGGAACGCGCCGCCGCCGGTCGAGATGTAGGAGATCCCGTCCGCGACGCCGTACTTGTCGACCGCGGCCAAGGTGTCGCCGCCGCCGGCGATCGAGAACGCCTTCGAATCGGCGATCGCATGGGCGAGCGTTTCGGTGCCGTGCCCGAACGCGTCGAACTCGAACACGC
>JBOHYT010000029.1:0-5871 GCA_050738055.1 Rhodanobacteraceae bacterium | reverse complement strand
CGTAGCCGACGATCTGGCTGGCCTTGGCCTTGTCGACCGTGGCCGGGCTCGCGGTTCTGGTCTGCGCCTGCGAGATGCCCGCGACGCCCAGCGTGGCGATCACGGCGACGGCGGCCAAGCTTGGCCGCAGAATCTGCTTCATCGGTGTTTTCCTTTGGTGATGGTGACTTGCGCGTGGACGCGCGGCGAAGCTTGCTGCATGAACCCTCCATTCTGCGCGGTTCGCGGCGGAATGGCAATGCGGAATGATGTGACCGCGCGATCGTGTCAAGGTTCACTCTCGTGCAGGGCGCACGACGGAAACCCCGTGCGTCGCCCAGCCCCGCTCCGCCGGGCTCGCCGGTTTTTATCCATGACTGATGGCAGGGGGTGTTGACAAGCTCAAATCTGGTGTTATAGTTCACTACAACACTGGTTAACGAGGTCACTAAGGAGACCGCCATGAACGTCCGCAAGCCCGTCATTTTCATCGCCGCCATGCTGATCACCGCCGCCGGAATGGCCGGCATCGCCACCTACAGCAACGCCGCCGCCGATGCCGCCCGGCAGCAGACGCCGGTTTCCGCCGCCGTCGGGGCCGCCACGGTGCGCACCCTGCCCACGATCAACGTGTATCCGACCTCCGAACAACTGCGCCAACTGCACGACGAAAAGGCTGGCCCGGCCGCATCGAGGGCGGACAGCCGCATGCCGTTCTACTCTTTCGCCAACGACACGGTCGGCGCCTGAGACGGTCCCCGGTTCCTCGCACGGTCCGTGCGAGGATGGCTTCCGACCCGCCAAGGATCCCTTCATGAGCGTGACCTGGAACGACAACGTCCCGATCTACCGCCAACTCCGCGAGCGCGTGGTGGCGATGATCCTGGACGGTGCGTTGAGCGAGGGCGATGCGTTGCCCTCGGTACGCCAGGTCGCGGCCGACTACCAGATCAACCCGCTGACCGTTTCCAAGGCATACCAGGAACTGGTCGATGAGCAACTGGTGGAGAAACGCCGCGGCCTCGGCATGTTCGTCACCGACGGCGCCCGCACCGCGCTGCTCAAGAGCGAACGCGAACATTTCCTGCGTGAGGAGTGGCCCCGCATCCGGGCCCGCATCGAGCGCATGGGGCTGGACCCGGAAAAGTTGCTGGCGACACCGCCGCACCAACCTGACAAGAGGGATTCGTGATGAATGACGTATACGAAGCCGTCGCGGAACGACCCACAGCCGCACCGGAAGCGGCCGACACCATCATCCGCGCGCATGGCCTGACCAAGCGCTACAAGAACGCGCTCGCGCTCGATCATGCCGAATTCGAGGTCGGCCCTGGCCGCATCGTCGGCCTGATCGGCCCGAACGGCGCCGGCAAGACCACCGCGCTGAAGGCGATCCTGGGCCTCACCGACTTCGAAGGCGACCTCAAGGTACTGGGCATGGACCCGCGTCGCGAGCGGCCGGTGCTGATGCGCGAGGTGTGTTTCATCGCCGATGTCGCCACCCTGCCCCGCTGGATCCGCGTCCATGAGGCCATCGATTTCGTGGCCGGCGTGCATCCGCGCTTCGACCGCGCCAAGTGCGAACGCTTCCTCGCGCGCACCAAGCTGTCGTCCAACCAGCGCGTGCGGGAAATGTCCAAGGGCATGATCGTGCAATTGCACCTCGCGATCGTGATGGCGATCGACGCACGCCTGCTCGTGCTCGACGAGCCGACGCTCGGCCTGGACATCCTGTACCGCAAGCAGTTCTACCAGAGCCTGCTGGAGGACTACTTCGACGAGCACAAGACCATCGTCATCACCACCCATCAAGTCGAGGAAGTCGAGCACATCCTCACCGACCTTTTGTTCATCCGCGACGGCAAGATCGCGCTCAGCACCACGATGGAGGAAATGGGCGCGCGGTTTTCCGAAGTGCTGGTCAACGCCGACCAGATCGAGGCGGCGCGCGCGCTGAAACCCATCGACGAACGTGCGGCAGTGTTCGGCAAGAGCGTTTTCCTGTATGACAGTGCCAACCCGGAACAGCTGGCGCGCTTGGGCGAGGTCAAGCGGCCGTCGGTATCCGACCTGTTCGTGGCCATCATGAAAGGGACCTACGCATGAATGCGATCGTGAAATCGCCCTTCGCCTGGTTGCTGAAGCGCGAGTATTGGGAACACCGGCGCGGTTTTCTGCGCACGCAATGGATCGTCGCTGCGGTGCTGATCGCAATCACCATCCTCGGCATCATCGCCGCGGAAGTGTGGGGGGCACGTACGGGAAACAACATCCAGATCGGCTTCAATGGATCCCTGAATGAGGCGCTGCAAAACGGCTTGAGCCAGAACACGGACGCGCTGGTGAAGGGCCTCGACATGTGGATGCTGTCGTTCTGGCTCTTCTCTTCCATCGTGCTGTTTTTCGTGGTGTTCTTCTACCTGCTCGGTGCGCTCTACGACGACCGCCGCGACCGCAGCATCCTGTTCTGGAAATCACTGCCGATATCGGACAACGCCACGGTGATCTCCAAGGTGATCGCGGCCGTGATCCTCGCCCCGCTGATCGCGGCAGTGGTCGTACTGGCCGGCTACGTCGTCGAACAAATCGTCGTGAGCATCTGGTTCGCGGCGCACGGGCTCAATCCGCTCACGCTGATCTGGGCGCACACCGGCCCGTTTTCCACGTGGCTGCACCTGCTGGCCACGATCCCGGTGAATGCAGTGTGGGCGCTCCCGACGGTGGGCTGGCTGCTGCTGTGGTCGGCGGCGGTGCGCAGCAAGCCGTTTCTGTGGGCGGTGTTCATCCCGATCATCGCGGGCGTGCTCAACCTCTGGGTTGGGTTGCTCGGCCTGCCGCATGTCGATCAGCAATTCTTCTGGCGTGACCTGGTCGGCCGCGCCCTGCTCAGCGTGTTTCCGGCGAGCTGGATGGCCGTCCACCCGGCCACCATGATCGACCTCGCAAACACGGCTCATGCGGGTCCCCCCGATCCCGGCCTCATCACCTACGGGACGATGTACGGCACCTTCGCGACGCCGCAGATGTGGATCGGCGCCGCGGTCGGCATCGCGCTGATCGCCGCCGCGATCTGGTTCCGCCGCTGGCGGGACGAGGTTTGAGACGCAATTCGGAGACGCGCATGAAAACAATCCTGACCCTCGCAGGCGTCGCGCTGATTGCAGCCGGACTGGCCGCCTGTTCGCCCAAGATCCATGGCAGGTTCGGCTACGACCTCGATTTCCGGAACGGTGAGTTGGTAGCCCATGCGCCGGACCAGCCGAACGCATACATCGGCGCCGACGGCGGTCTCCGGGTCGGCGATCGCACGATCGCGGTGACGCCCCAACAACGCGCGCTGCTGAAGGACTACTACGGCGAGTCGAAAGCGATCGTCGCGGAAGGCGAAGCGACCGGCAAAGCGGGTGCGAAGTTCGCCGTGCATACGATCGGACATGCGATGACAAGCATCTTTGCAGGCGATTCCAAACAGGCCGACACGCAGCTGAATGCGCAGGGCAATGCGATCCGGACTTCCGCACAAAAGATTTGCGCAGGCGCCAATCGCCTGCACGAACTCCAACAGACCATCGCCGCGCAATTGCCTGCGTTCAAGCCCTATCAGACGTTCGACAAGCCAATTTCCTGCAACGTGACGACCACGGGCTCCTCCGTGGCCGTCGCCACTCCGGCGTCATCGCGTTCAACCGCGAACACGGCAACCACAAAGAAATCCACCGCGCAGTGATTCGTTGCGGACGTGGCAGTCGTCCGCGTGCCCGTCCCGCTTTGCGTACCGAAGGAACCGATGCCATGAACATGCTCCGTCCTTTGATGCTCGCCACGCTGTTCGGCTCCCTGACGGCTCTGGGCGCGTGCAGTTCCGGACAATCCGAATCCGGCGGCATCGCGAGCGCCGTCGACCATTCGATCTCGAGCGCAATGGACAAGGCGCAGGCAAAACTGCGCACCGAGCCCATCGAGGTCTCGCACAACGACCCAACGCTCCCGAAAGCCGAGATCACGCCGAATGGTGACTTCATCGTCGGAGGCAAGACGATCGCGATCACGCCGGCGCAACGCACCGCACTGCTCGAATACCGCGCGCAACTGATCGCCATCGCAACGCAGGGCATCGCCATCGGCAAGCAGGGTGCCGCGCTCGGCATCCATGCAGCCAGCGCTGCGATCGCCGGCGTGTTCTCGGGCAAATCGGACAAGGAAATCGAGGCCAACGTGAAGGCGCAAACCGGCGGTATTCGCGAGGGCGCCGCGAAAATCTGCGACCGGCTGCCGGCAATGATGACGGAGCAGCAGAAACTCGCCGCGATCCTGCCTGCGTTCAAGCCCTACGCGACGATGACGCAACAGGACATCCGGGGTTGCCGCCACGATGCGCTGAAGGACGATGACGGGTAGCGCGTAGGTTGGGCTGACCCGGAGATTCATTCGGGGAAGCCCAACATCGGATCGAGCGTCCGTCGGATCGATATCGTTGGGGTTCGCAAGAAGCCGCTCACCCCAACCTACCGGCTTCCCACGGTATGACGACGTCCTGTCGTCACCTGCCGCCGTGGATCCCGCCACGGGTGAGCGCCAGCGGGTCGAGCAGCTTCTTCAATTCGGCTTTCGACAGGCCCGTGGTCTCCAGCGCCACATCCAGGATCGGACGCTTTTCCTTGTACGCCTTCTTCGCCGTCGCAGCGCCCCTCTCGTAGCCGATCACAGGATTGAGCGCCGTGACGAGGATCGGGTTGAGCGCCAGCGCTTCGTCCACGCGCTGCTTGTTCACCTTGAAACCGGCGATGGCCTTGTCTGCCAGCAGGCGCGAGGCACTGGCCAGGATCGTGATCGACTGCAGCAGGTTGTAGGCGATCACCGGCAGCATCACGTTCAACTGGAAGTTGCCGGCTTGCCCGCCGATGGTGACCGTCGCATCGTTGCCGATCACCTGCGCGCACACCATCGTCATCGCTTCGGGGACCACCGGGTTGACTTTGCCCGGCATGATCGAGGATCCCGGCTGCAATGCCTCCAGTTCGATCTCGCCCAAACCCGCCAGCGGTCCCGAATTCATCCAGCGCAGATCGTTCGAGATCTTCATCAGCGAACACGCCAGCGTCTTCAACTGGCCGGAGAGTTCCACCGCGGCATCCATCGATGCCATGCCCTCGAAAAAATTCTCCATCGAGGCGAACTTCACCTTCGTAGCCTTCGACAATTCCGCGCAGAAGACCTTGGCGAATTCGGGATCGGCGTTGATGCCGGTTCCGACCGCGGTGCCGCCCTGCGGCAGGCGCTGCATGCGCTTGAGTGAATCCTCGATGCGCGCGCGGCCGGAACCGAGCTGCGCGCCCCAACCGGACAATTCCTGCCCGAAGGTCACCGGCATCGCGTCCATCAGGTGCGTGCGCCCGGTCTTGGCGACGTTCTTCAATTCGCGCGCGCGCTTGTCGATGGTTTTCTGCAGGTGCGTCAGCGCCGGCAGCAACTGTTCGCGCGCCGCCAGCACCGCGCCGACATGGATCGCCGTCGGCATCACGTCGTTGGAACTCTGTCCGTAATTGACGTGGTCGTTGGGATGGATCTTCGCCTTGGAATCGCGCGTGGCGACGTGCGCGATCACCTCGTTGGCATTCATGTTCGACGAGGTCCCCGAGCCCGTCTGGAAAATGTCGATCGGAAAATGCGCATCGAACTCACCGTCGGCCACCCGTTGCGCGGCTCTGCGCACTGCGGAGGCCTGGGAGGTTTTCAGATGGCCGAGTTTCAGATTGGCATCGGCCGCCGCAACCTTGATGAGCCCCAGTGCGCGGATGAAATCGCGCGGCAGGGTGAGTCCCGAGATCGGGAAATTATCGACTGCACGCTGCGTCTGCGCGCCCCACAGCGCGTCGGCGGGCACCTTCAATT
>JBOHYT010000028.1:0-11651 GCA_050738055.1 Rhodanobacteraceae bacterium | reverse complement strand
GAGCTCATCCGATGCCGGCCCGTGGTCCTGCGCGACCACCATTGACGAGGCCTGATACATAAATGCAGCCAGTGCTTCCTGCCCAAACAGCGGTTGACACCAGGGGCGAGTCCATACATAGGTTGGGCTGACCCGGCTTTATCGGGGAAGCCCAACGACACGCACCGACGAAGTTCCATCGCCGTGCCGCGGCCGTTGGCTTCGCAAAGAGCGCTCAGCCCAACCTACGCGATTATGCCGGCTCCGTCGCTGCGCTCCTTGAGCCGGCCTACGCAACTGAGATTCGACGCCATTCGGGTCCCGGCTTTTGCGAGGGGGTTGCACTTACAAATGAGAACGATTAGCATTTGCCGTCAAGCCCGATGGGCAAACGCATGAACGTGGTTCCAGCCCGATGCGCAAGATGATGTTCGCAATGACGGTGGCCCTCGCGGGTGTTGCCGCCTTCGCGGTGACTGCCCACGCCGAAGCCATGCCCGAATATCGCCTGCTGCTGCAGAACCACAAGTTCGAGCCGGCGACGCTGAAGGTGCCGGCGAACACCAAGTTCAAGGTGCTGGTGACCAACAAGAACCCGACGCCGTCCGAGTTCGAAAGCACCGACTTCAACCGCGAGAAGATCGTGCTGCCGAATTCGACGATCACCGTGTTCATTGGCCCGCTCGACAAGGGCACCTACAAGTTCTACGACGATTTCGACCACGCCACCACCGGCGTGCTGGTCGTGGAATAACGCCAGGAGACCCGGGACATGCTCGGTATCGCAATCCTCGTTTTTCGCGAAGTCCTGGAAGCTGCGCTGATCGTGACCGTGGTCGCGGCAGCGACCCGGGGCGTGCCGCACCGCCGGGTGTTCATCGGCGGCGGCATCGCGCTCGGCGTGCTCGGCGCGAGCCTGGTGGCGCTCTGCATGGGCTTCATCGAGGGTTCGCTCGGCGGGATCGGACAGGAAGTATTCGAGGCCGCGGTGCTGCTGACTGCCGTCGTGATGATCGGCTGGCACGTGACCTGGATGTCCAGCCATGGCAAGGAAATGGTCGCTGACATGAAGAAGGTCACCGATTCGGTCAAGGCCGGGTCGAGTTCGGTGGCGATCCTGCTGGTGGTGGTCGCGCTCGCGGTGATGCGCGAAGGCTCCGAGATCGTGTTGTTCCTGTTCGGCATGGCGGCCGGCGGTGCCGGCAAGCTCGGCTTCCTCGCGGGCGTGCCGATCGGGCTCGCGTGCGGCGTTGCGGTTGGCTTCACCCTGTATTTCGGGTTGCTGCGGATTCCGATCCGCTACTTCTTCTCGGCGACCAACTGGATGCTGGTGATCCTCGCCTCCGGGCTGGCCTCGTCGGCGGCCGGATTCCTTCTCCAGGCCAACCTGTTGCCGGCCTGGGGCAATCAGTTGTGGAATACCTCGTGGCTGCTGACCGACGGCTCGATCGTCGGCCAGGCGGTGCACATCCTGACCGGCTACGAGGCACGACCGTCCGGCATGCAACTGGTGTTCTGGATCGTGACGTTCGCCGTCCTGGTCACAGGCATGGGCGTGGTGTCGAGGCGCATGGTGGTAAAACGGAGGAAGTCGGTACCCGTCGCCAAGGCCGGAATGTCGGCGGGTGCCGGGCCCGCCGCGCGTGGTGTCTGATCATCCTGCGCGATCGTCGCGCTGATCGTGGCAGCGAGTGTGCTGGGCGGATTTCGCTGTGCCCAGGACATCCCCCGGGCCTCGGCAGACGACATCGACCCCCTTCCTCCGGAAGCGGGTATAGCCGTACGCTTCCCCGGTCCCCGGCCCCCGGTCCCCGGTCCAAGACCTACATCCGGAACACGCCGTAGCGCTGCGGCTCGATCGGCGCATTCATCGATGCCGAAATCGCGAGGCCCAGCACGCGGCGGGTGTCGGCCGGGTCGATGATGCCGTCGTCCCACAGCCGCGCGCTCGAATAATACGCGCTGCCTTGGCGTTCGTATTGCTCGCGGATGGGTTTCTTGAAGGCGTCTTCTTCCTCGCCCGACCAGTTGCCACCGCGCGCCTCGATGCCGTCGCGTTTCACGGTGGCCAGCACCGACGCGGCCTGCTCGCCGCCCATCACGCTGATCCGTGCGTTGGGCCACATCCACAGGAAGCGCGCGCCGTAGGCACGGCCGCACATCGCGTAGTTCCCGGCGCCGAAACTTCCACCGATCACCACGGTGAACTTCGGCACGTGCGAACACGCGACGGCGGTCACCATCTTGGCTCCGTCCTTGGCGATGCCGGCCTGTTCGTATTTCTTGCCGACCATGAAGCCGGTGATGTTCTGCAGGAACACCAGCGGCACGTTGCGCTGGTTGCACAACTCGATGAAGTGGGTGCCCTTGAGCGCGGATTCCGAAAAAAGAATCCCGTTGTTCGCGACGATTCCGACCGGGTAGCCGTGGAGGTGCGCGAAGCCGGTGACGAGGGTCTTGCCGTAGCGCGCCTTGAATTCGTGGAACTCGGACGCGTCGACGATCCGCGCGATCACTTCGCGGATGTCGAACGGGCGCCGCGTGTCTTCCGGGATCACCCCGTACAATTCTTCCGTTGCGTACTTCGGCTCGCGCGGTTCGGCCAGCGCGAGCGGCATGGCCTTCCTGCGGTTGAGCGCACCCACGATGTCGCGCGCGATGCTGAGCCCGTGCGCGTCGTTCTCGGCAAAATGGTCGGCGACGCCAGAGATGGACGTATGGACGTCCGCGCCGCCCAGCGTTTCGGCGTCCACGACCTCGCCGGTCGCGGCCTTCACCAGCGGCGGCCCGCCAAGAAAGATCGTGCCCTCGTTCCTGACGATGATGGTTTCGTCGCTCATCGCCGGTACGTACGCGCCGCCTGCGGTGCACGAACCCATCACCACCGCGACCTGCGGGATTGCCAACGCCGACATGCGTGCCTGGTTGTAGAAGATCCGTCCGAAGTGTTCCTTGTCGGGAAAGACCTCATCCTGCAGCGGCAGGAACGCGCCACCCGAATCGACGAGATAAATGCACGGAAGCCGGTTCTCCAGCGCGACTTCCTGTGCGCGCAGGTGTTTCTTCACCGTCATCGGAAAATAGGTGCCCCCCTTGACGGTCGCGTCGTTGGCGATCACCAGCACTTCCGCGCCGCGCATGCGTCCGATCCCGGCGATGAGTCCTGCGCCCGGCGCGGCGCCGTCGTACATGCCGTGCGCGGCCAAGGGCGAGAGTTCCAGGAAGGGTGAGCCGGGATCGAGCAGCGCGCGCACCCGCTCGCGTGGCAACAGCTTGCCGCGCGCGACGTGCTTCGCACGCGCCTTCTCGCCGCCACCTTCGGCAGTGCGCGCGAGTTCGCCCTTCAGTTCGTCCGTGAGTCGTTGCAGGCGACCGGCGTTGCCGCGGAACGCCTCGCTGCGGGTGTCGATGCGCGACTGGATGACTGGCATGTTGGTGTCCGTGCTGTCCGAAAGCCTTATCAAAGCACAATGCGGCGCTGCAGTCGAAAAAAAACCGGCCGCGAGATGCGGCCGGTTCCTGCAACAGGATTCGTAGAAGTTTGGCGGTAGAAACGCCCGAGCTCAGTGGATCAGTCTCCCGAGCTGCTGTTCTCCGCGGCGTTCTTGGCCCTGTGCTCGGCGTTCTTGGCGTTGTTGGCGGCCTGGTGGGCGCGGTCGGCGGCGTTGGAAGCCGCATCGGCGGCATTCTGCGTCGCGTTGTGCTCGGCGCTGGAAGATGACTCTGCCGGAGCCATGGCGGATGCGGCAGACGCCGCTTCCGCGGCCTGGTTGGCGGCTTCGTTGGCGGCGCCCGAGGCGGTCTGCGCCTCTGCTGCAGCCTCTCCGGCCGTGGCGCTGTGGGACATCTCGGCCGCGGACGCGGCACCCGCCGCGGCGGATGCCGCGGTCGCCGCATCCTGCTGCGCCTTGTTGG
Source organism: Rhodanobacteraceae bacterium (assembly GCA_050738055.1). Classification (GTDB taxonomy): domain Bacteria; phylum Pseudomonadota; class Gammaproteobacteria; order Xanthomonadales; family Rhodanobacteraceae; genus 66-474. The sequence continues at coordinate 7,757 of JBOHYT010000028.1, read as the reverse complement.
CGGCATTCTGCGCCTGGTCGGATGGGCTGCTGCATGCGCCCAGCGCGAGAACCATGGCGCCGGCCAGCGCAGACGCGACTACGGTACGAGTGAACTTCATTGAGGTCTCTCCTGGTGATTTGAGCCGTGGATGGCCACGGAAAGTGGCCGGGCTATTAAACCGTGTCTTGCTGGACAACGCCAGCACCTGCTTGACAGCGGGCGAAAGCCGGATCACCCCGTCGTGCGGCGCGGCATGGCGGCGGGCGAAAGCCGGATCACTCCATCGTGCGACGCGTAGGGCGGGTTTCAACCCGCGGTCGTTACGCCGGACGGAGCGACGCGACATGGCGGCTCAAGACCCGATGGCGGGTCAAGACCCGCCCTACATACCGCCCGCACCGGCGCGTAGCTGCGGCGATGTTCCGGACACGCTCCCAGCCTGCGCAGCGCCTCCTGGTGCGCGGGCGTCGGATAGCCCTTGTGCTGCGCGAAGCCGTAGCCGGGCCAGGTGACATCGAGCTCGCGCATGATCCGGTCGCGGGTGACCTTGGCGATGATCGACGCCGCGCTGATCGCGGGCGCCAGCGCGTCGCCCTCGACCACGGCGCGCGCGGGACAGGGCAGCACGCGCGGCAAACGGTTGCCGTCGATCAACGCGTATTTTGGCGCGCAGGCAAGCTCTTGCAGCGCCCGCGACATGCCCGCCATGCGCGCGTGGAATATGTTGACGCGGTCGATCTCGCGGGCATCGACCGCGACCACGCTCCAGGCCAGCGCACGTTCCACGATGCGCCCATAGAGTTTTTCACGGGTGGCTTCGGGCAGCAGCTTGGAATCATCCAGTCCGTTGATGCGACGCGCTGGATCGAGGATCACTGCGGCGACCACCACCGGTCCCGCCAGCGGCGCGCAGCCGGCTTCGTCCACGCCGGCGAGCCATGCAACATCCGGCCAGCGGCGCAGCTTGTGCCGCGGCAATCTGCCGAACCGGGACGCGTAGTCAATTTCCAAGGTCATCCAGCGTTCCGAAAACGTAGGCGCGATACGATTCGCGCAGCGCGCGCTCGCGGCAATCGAGGCCCTGGCCGTCGCAGCGGTCGCGCAGCAAGGTGTTGGCGACGAAGAAAGGATCGCGCGGCACGTCGGCGGCGTCCAGCAGCAGTGAGCCGAGGTAGGCGATGTCGAGCACCGGGTAGTGCTCGCGCCGGACCGGCAGGTTGAATCCCTTCAGCATGTAATAGGTGACGAACTGCGGATTGCCGGCCGCGGGCGGCACGGACTTGGTGAGCGTGTTGATGGCGCCGTCGAAGGACGGCTGGTGGTCGCCGAAGTGCAGCAGGAGCGCCGGACGGTCGTCGCGGCGCAGCAGCGATTCCAGCGTGGCCATCGCCGCATCCGACATCGAGAGGCGTTGCAGGTAGTTCGCAAGATTGAGGTTCAGCCAGTCGTCGAGTGTCGGCTTGCCGGGTGCGAGCTTGCCGGGAAAAAGTGGATGATCGTACGCAGGCGGCAATTCGTGCAGCGGTGTCATGTGCGGCCCGTGCTGGTGCAGGGTCAGCATGAACACGAAGATCGGGCCGCCATGCGCCTTAGCCTTCTCGACCGCGAAAACCCGCTGGAACGCGCGGATCAGCTCGGCATCGGTCGATTTCCAGCCGAGCCCGAGTTGTTCGCCACCGTAGAACGCGTCGAATCCGTAGTCGGCATAGGCGTCGCGGCCATTCATGAAGTCGCCGTCGGTCGGATAGATGCCGACCGTGCGATAGCCGTCGGCGTGCAGCAGGCGCGGCAGGGTGTAGCGGATCCGCGGCGCGAGGTTGAAGGGTGCGTAGATGCCGGCCGGCCCGAACACGGTGTGGGGCAAGCCCGCGAGGAACGCGAATTCGCTGGTCCAGGTGCCGCCGCCCCAGGTGTGCACGTCCAGCCAGCCGTGCGCGATGGTGTTCGCGTCCGCCTGGAACATGCGCGCGCCACAAAGATTCGAGGTGCAAGCGGTCAGCATCCGCGGATCGAAGGTGCTTTCTTCGAGTACCGCGACGATGTCGGGTCGTGGTGCGGAGGTTTTCGGGTCGGCCGCCGCCAGATCGCGCCAGTCATCACGCGTCGCTGCCCGTAACAGGTAGGGCGGTGCGTGCGCGCGGGTGCTGCGGATCGAAACCAGGAAGTCGGAAATGAAACTCCGGTCGTTCATGGCCTGCCACATGCCGCGGTTGTGCACGGCAGCGAACGGGCCGTTCGGGGTCATCGCGACGACGATCGCGGTGATCGCGACCGTGACCCCCGCGAGTCGCGTCACGCGCACCGATGTGCTGCGTGTGGCGCGGCGTTCGGAGCGCCAAAGGCCTATGAGCAGCACCGGGACGGCCACCAGCACCGCTGCGATCGCTGCGAGGATGAACGGATAGTTGAGCAGGGTCTTGCCGATCTCGGCATTGAAGTAATACAGGAGATCCGGAGCCAGCAGCGGCGTCGAGAGATACCGGAACTTGATGTTGGCCGCGATCACGAGCAGCAGCACGGGCACGCAGCCGGCCACCACCCCGAACGCCCAGCGCCCGCTGGCGGACACCGCGAACACCACCAGCGCGAACAGGACACTGGTCGCGAACAGGCATTCCGCGGCGGACTGCTCGGCGAGCGGTCCGAAACGCAGCGTCGCGAGCAGCACGGCGATCGCGAGTGCGGTCGACCAGCCGCGACTGCAACGCAGCGACAGGAAACGCGGACGGCGCCCGTTGACGGTTTGCGGCGGTTTCATCGTCGTGTCGTCACGACGCTCGACGGACCTCATCGGAGTCCCCGATCATCGTTCCGATGGCGCTGGCTGCCGCGGCCGCGGCGCCGCCGCTGGCTTGCAAGGACCAATGCAGGCGCTGGAATTCATGGATCAGCTCTTCGCGTTGCCCGGGCGAGCGGAACAGGACCGCCACGGCGGCGGCGAGTGTATCCGGTGTGCAGTCCGACTGCATCAGCTCCGGAACCAGCTTGCCGCCGGCGAGGAAGTTGGGCAGCGAGTACGTGTCGGTCTTGAGGATACCGAAGCCCTTGAGGATCGCATGGGTAAGCGGCGCGATCCGGTAGGCGACCACCATGGGCCGCTTCGCGAGCATCGCTTCGAGCGTTGCGGTGCCCGAGGCGACCAGCACGACGTCGGCGGCGATGAGCGCCTCGTAGGCGTGGCCGTCGAGAAGCACGGGTCCCGATCCTCGCAAGAGTCTTTCGATCTCGCCCCGACACCCCGCGTTCGCGGCTGGAATCACGATCTGCAAACCGGACATTTCCGTCGCCACGCGCTGCGCCGCCTCCAGGAAGATCGCGCCCAGCCGGCGGATCTCGGAGAGCCGACTACCGGGCAGCACGGCGAGTGTCGGCGCATTCGGTGGGAGACCGAGTTCGCGCCGTGCGGCTTCACGATCCGGATCGAGCGGAAAACGATCGGCCAATGGATGGCCGACGAAGCGTGCGTCGACGCCGTGTCTTGCGTAGATCGCGGGCTCCATCGGGAACAGGCATAGCACGCGGTCCGCCGACTGCCCGATTTTCTGCGCACGCTTTTCGCGCCATGCCCAGATCGAGGGGCTGACGTAGTGCACCGTGCGGATGCCCGCCTGTTTCAGCTTCTTTTCGAGGCCAAGGTTGAAATCCGGTGCGTCGATGCCGATGAAGGCCGCCGGCTTCAGCGTGGTCACGCGTCGTGCCAGCGATGCACGCAGCCGCAACAGCCGCGGCAGGTGGCGCAGGACTTCGGCGACACCCATGACCGACAGTTCCGAAATGTCGTGCCATGCGTCGAAGCCTGCGGCGCGCATGCGCGGACCGCCGACGCCGGCGAAGCGCGCATCGGCGAAACGCGCGCGCAACGCCGCGATCAGATCCGCGCCGAGCTGGTCGCCCGAGTCTTCGCCGGCAACCAGTGCGAAAACGGGAGAGCCGGGAATCGGGAATCGGGAATCGGGAATGGATTCGGCGCTCACTCGACGAGGATACAGGCGAGGCTTTCGGGTAACGGGGCTTTTTCGATTCCCGATTCCCGATTCTCCATTCCCGTGCTTACCGCACCAACGCCCGCTCGCTGCGTGCGATGAATTCGCGGAAGGCGCGCACGTCGTCGCTGGCATCGGCCTGCCCGGCCAGCGCTTCGCGTGCTTCGTCCAGGGTCTTGTGCGAGAGGTACAGCGTGCGATAGGCACGCTTGATCGACGAAATGCGCGCCGCATCGAAGCCGCGACGCTTGAGTCCCTCGGCGTTCACGCCACGCGGTACTGCGAACTGCCCCGCGACGTAGATGAACGGCGGCACGTCGCGATTGATCGCCGAGTACATCGCGGCGAAGGCGTGCGCACCGATTTTGCAGAACTGGTGGACGCCGGTGAAACCGCCCAACACCACGTGATCGCCGATTTCGACGTGGCCGGCGAGGGTTGCGTTGTTGGCGAAGATGGTGTGGCTGCCGACCACGCAATCGTGCGCGATGTGGACGTAGGCCATGATCCAGTTGTCGTTGCCGATCCGGGTCGCGCCGCCGCCTTCGACCGTGCCGCGGTTGATGGTGACGAACTCGCGGAACGTGTTGCCGTCGCCGATCACCAGTTCGCTGCGCTCGCCCTTGTACTTCTTGTCCTGCGGGTCGCCGCCGATCGAGGCATACGCGCCGATGCGGTTGTTGCGGCCGATCCGCGTCGGCCCCTTGATCAGGGCGTGTGCGCCAACCGTGCTGCCGGCGTCGATTTCGACTTCGGCGCCGATCACGGCGTAGGGATCGACGCGGACGTCTTCCGCGAGCCTGGCGCCCGCATCGACGATCGCGGTGGGATGGACGCTGGGGCGCGCCGGGGTCACCGACTGGATTCCGCACACATCAGTTCGCAGGTGGCCGCGTCCTTGCCATCCACGACCGCGCGCGCGGTGAAGATTCCCATCCCACGAATCAGGCGTTTCAGTTTCACTTCCAGGCGCAACTGGTCACCGGGTACCACCGGTTTCAGGAATCGCGCGTTGTCGACCTTGGCGAGGTAGAAGATCGAGTCGTGATAGCTGGTGCGTGTGCCGGACAACCCGATCAGCAGCCCGGATGCCTGCGCGAGAGCCTCGACGATCAGCACGCCCGGCATCACCGGATGACCCGGGAAGTGGCCCTGGAAGAACGGCTCGTTGAAGGTGACGTTCTTGATCGCGACGATGCTTTTACCGCGATCGAGTTCCACGACCCGATCCACCAGCAGGAACGGATAGCGGTGCGGCAGGATGGCCGCGATTCGTTCGGCATCGACCGGAAGGCTCACGGGAGAGGCGTTGTCGTTCATCGATTGCGTTCCTTGGTCAATGCTTGCAATTGTTTCTCCAGTGCCATGACGCGGCGGGCCATCTGGTCGAGTTGGCGCATGCGCGCCGCGTTGCGCCGCCACGTGCGGTTCTCCTCGATCGGCGTCCCCGATGAATACACGCCCGGCGTGCGGATCGAGTGGGTCACGAGGGTCATCGCCGTGATGTTAACGCGATCGGCGACTTCGAGGTGGCCGAGCACGCCCGCGCTGCCGCCGATCAGGCAATCGCGGCCGATCCGCGCGCTGCCGGCGACCGCCGCGCAGCCGGCCAGCGCAGTGTGCGCGCCGATCACGACGTTGTGGGCGATCTGGATCTGGTTGTCGAGGCGTACGTCTTCTTCGAGCACGGTGTCCTCCAGTGTGCCGCGGTCGATGGTGGTGTTGGCGCCGATCTCGCAATCATCGCCGACGCGCACCCCGCCGAACTGCGGGACCTTGACCCAGCCGTCCTCTCCGCGCGCGATGCCGAAGCCGTCCGAACCCAGCACCGCGCCGGCATGGATCAGGACGCGTTTGCCCAGGGTCACGCGGGTGACCAGCACCACGTGCGCGCCGAGCCGTGATTGCGCACCGACGGTACAGGTCGTTCCGACGACGCAGTGGGGGCCGAGCACCGCGCCGGCGCCGATCACGGCGCCGGACTCGATGACACATCCGGGGCCCACGCTCGCCGAAGCGTCGATGCGCGCGCCGTGCGCCACCACTGCCGATGGATGCACGCCGGACGTGGATGCGGGTGCATCGTCGAACAGCGCGGCGATGCGCGCGTAGGCGAGGTAGGGGTCCCGGGCGACCAGCACCGGAACCGGACTCGCGTCGGCCTGTTCCGCGCGCAGCACCACCACGCCCGCGCCGGTGCCGGCCAGCTCGGCCGCGTAGCGCGGGTTGGCGAGAAACGCCAGGTGCTCGCCTTGGGCTCGCGCGAGCGATGCGACGCCACGGATTAAGCCCGCGCCGTCACCGCGCAACTCCAGCCCGAAGCGCTGTGCGAGTTCGTCGATGCGGTAGCCGCTTGCTTGTTCCATTCGCCCCGCCGAACGGTGGTTTTAAAGACAACAGCGAAGCAGTCCGCGAATGAACGCCAATGAACGCAAATCAGGTCGCAGGCTTTTCTTCGCGTTTTTTGCGTTCATTTGCGGACTGCTGTGCTTTTGCTGCCTGTTTCTTCCCGGACACCGGCCGCCGCGCGCGGCGGTTGAATGGCTCAGTAGGGCGGGAATCGGCGCAGCCGCTTCCGCCGGGCGCGAATCCGGCGGAAACCGCTTCGCGGGTTCCGCCCTACGGCTCTTTGATGGTCAAAACGTCCGGCCGAAGAATCCGGCGGAAACCGCTTCGCGGGTTCCGCCCTACGGCTCTTTTGCTGCCTGCCCTCAAAACGTCCGGCCGAAGTAGAACTGCAACCGCTCCTCGAATGGCGCATCGCCGGGCTGGGTGCGCACCGGCTGCGCCAGGTTGATCACGATCGGCCCGACCGGCGCGATCCACTGCAGCGAAATGCCGACCGAGGCGCGCAATTTCGCGGCGTCGAAGGCGCTGTAGCTGGAATAGACGTTGCCCATGTCGGCGAACAGCGAGATGCGCGCTTTGGGATTGTCCTTGAAGAACGGAAGGATCAATTCGGCGCTGCCCAGCACCTTGAACGCGCCGCCGACCGGTTGCGGCCGGAAGAAGGTCCCGCCGAGGCAACTGCCGTTGACGGCGATTGCGGTTTTGTCCGGTTGTCCGTTGGCGTCGATCAGCCCCGAGCAGATGCGCGGACCGAGGGTGTTGTCCTGGAATCCGCGCACGTCCCGCACGCCGCCCGCGTAGAAATTCTGATAGAAGGGGAAGGGCATCGTGCGGATCACGCCGTTGGCGTCGGCGTATTGCACCGAAATGTCCTTGGAACCGTAGGCCGCGCCGTAGCCCAGCGTGCCCTTCAGGTGCCCGACGAACCCGAGCGGCAGCGGAAAGTAGTCGCTGGACGCCAGAGTCAGCTTGTAGTACGGCACTGTTCCGCCGGGCAGGCCGATTTCGGCACTGATCTGCTGCAGTCCACCGCGTGTGGGCTTGAAAAACTGATTCAGCGTGTCGTGCGAGTACGACAAGGTCAGCGGTGCGCTGTGGATGGTCCTGTGGCCGATCTTGTTGATCTGGTCGAAGAACACCTGCGGCGTGTAGCCGGGGATCAGATCGAGCTTGGTCCGGTTGATGCCAATGCCCGCGTTGACGCTGTCGGTCTCGCTGATCGGGAAGCTCAGGTAGCTCGAGAACGAATCGGTATTGGACAGGAACGAGGCGATGTTTCGCTGGCCCTGATTCAGCCTGAGCACGCTGGCGTTGTAGCCGATGCCGATGCCGCTGTCGGTCAGGTACGGATCGAAGAACGACAACTGGTACTGCTTGAGGAACAGGCTCTTGGAGAAGGTGGCCGACAGGCTGTCGCCGGTGCCGAGGAAGTTGCGGTTGCCG
>JBOHYT010000027.1:0-6005 GCA_050738055.1 Rhodanobacteraceae bacterium | reverse complement strand
CCGCGACGATCAGCAGGGTGGGGCTCGCACCGGGAATCAGGAAGGTATTGGAAACCGACAGTGCGACGATCAGTGCGTAGGCCGCCGGATTGCCGCCCGAGGCCAGCGCGATGTTGATCGCCATCGGCACCATCATCACCGCCGTGCCGACGTGCGAGATGATCTGCGAGAACACCAGCGCGAGGATCGCGACGGACGCCTGGATCACCCATTGCGGCAGGTGACCGATGTATTGCAGGATCTCCTGCGCCATCCATGCGGCGGTGCCGGTGGAATCCATCGCGAGGCCGAGCGGGATCAGGCAGGCCATCACGAAGATGGTTTTCCAGTTGATCGCGCCGTAGGCCTCGTCCATGTTGAGCACGCCGGCCAGCAGCATGCCGACCGCGCCGGTCATCATCGCGACCGAAAGCTTCAGGTGGGTGAACAGCCCGAGCGCCATCGCCAGTGCGAAGAACACCACCGCGTAACCCACCTTGCCGGGACGCGATTCCTCGGTCGGGATGTCCGTGACCGGCACCAGGTCGCGGCTTTCCGCGGCCAGCGCGAGGTCACGCCAGTAGCTGTGCACCACCAGCGAGTCGCCGGCGCGCAGCGCCATCTTGCGCACTTCCTCGCCGCGGGTCACCTCGTCGCCGCGGTTCAAGGCCAGCACCGAGATCCCGTAGCGCTTGCGCAGGCGCAACTCGCCGACCTGGTGCTTGATGAACTTCGACAGCGGCGGGATCACCACCTCGGAGATCCCGGCGCGGGTGGGATTGAAGATGTCCGACAACGCCTGGATACGGTTGCCGGCCCGGCACTGCATGTCCTGGGCGAAGGCGTTGACGTCGGCGCGCGTGCCGAGCACGCCCAGCACAGTGCCCACCCAGATCATCAGGTCCGACGGCGGCGACAGGCGCGTTTCGTTGCCGTTCTTGACCGCGAGGATCAGCGGTGCCTTGTCGAGCATCTCGGCTTCGCCGATGCTCATGCCGACCAACGGGCTGTCGGCGGTCACCGTCAGCTCGATGACGTCGCCCGCGATCCCGTAGGTGTCGGCGAAGTAGCTTTCGGTGCGCCCGGGCGTGACCTTGGGGCTCTCCAAGGCATCGTCGGGCATCACCCGGCGCGTGAACAACCAGAAGTACAGGACGCCGACGATGAGCAGCGGAATCCCGACCGGCGTGATCGAAAACAGCGAGAACGGCTCGATCGTTTGCGCGCCGGGTGGCAGGTTGCGGTCGGCGCTGGCGATCAGGTCGTTGAGCAGGATCAGCGGCGAGTTGGAAATCAGCGTCATGCTGGTGCCGGCCAGGATGCAGCACGCCATCGGCAGCAGCAGGCGCTTCAGCGGCACCCCGGTGCGCGCGGAAAGACGGCTCGCGACCGGCAGGAACAGCGCCGCCAGCGCCTGGCTCTGGATGATCGAGGACAGGCTGCCGACCGTCGCGTTGAGTGCCAGCGATACCCGGCTCTCGACGCCGCCGGAGAGCTTGAGGATGAACGCGGCTGCGCGGTTCAGCACGCCGGTGCGGTCGAGCCCCGCGCCCATGATCATGATGCCGATCAGCGACAGCACCGCGTTGGAGGCGAAGCCGTCGAACAACTGGTCGATCGGCATCAGCCCGGTGATCCCGATCACCACCACCACCAGCAGCGCGACGATGTCCGAACGCACCCACTCCAGGAGCAACATGATCACGGTGAAGCCGATCAGCCCGAGCACCAGCAGCATGTCGGGGGTGAGGGTCAGCTCCATCGGCGATCGGGTCCGTCAGGTCAGTGGGTTGGCAATGGCAGCGTGCGACACCCCTTTCTGACCGCCACGAACGCGAGCGCATTGCGCGGGGTCGGCGCGAAGCCGGCGGAGCGTATACGCCGCTGCTGCGGGAACTGCGGGCACCTCCGTTGTGCAGGTCGTCGATCGCAACGCGTCAGGCGGGGCGAGCGCATGGTGACACACGGTCGTACAACAGATCCGTAACCGGGTGCCCGAGATTGACGCCACGTCGTTCGAAACGCGTCTCGATGCGCCATGGCGGACGACTGGATTCACCACTTTCCCCCTTGCGCAGCCGCCACCCGGATTGCGTGGCCAGCACTTCCCGCATGCGCGAAGCATACTCGGCCCAGTCGGTCGCGAGGTGCAACAGACCTCCAGGCCGGATGCGCGCGGCGAGCAATTCGACGAACGCGGACTGGATCAGTCGGCGTTTGTGGTGGCGCTTCTTGGGCCACGGGTCCGGGAACCAGATCCGCACTTCGTCCAGTGCGGCTTCGGGAATTTCGTGTTGCAGCACCTCGACGGCGTCGTGGCACCAGATGCGCACGTTGCGGGCGTCCTGCTCAGCCAGCGCATTCATCACCCGGCCGACGCCCGGGCGGTGCACCTCGATGCCGAGGTAGTCGCGGGCCGGGTCGTGTTCGGCCGCCCACGCCAGCGCCTCGCCGTTGCCGAAACCGATTTCCAGCACCCGCGGTGCATTCCGGCCGAACAGCATGTCGAGATCCCGCGGCGCGCCGTGGTAGTCGATACCGCAGCGTTGCCAGTGCTGCTCGAACGCGCGTTGCTGCGCGGGGGTGATACGTCCCTCGCGCAGCACGAAACTGCGGATCGTGCGCCGCGGCTTGTCTCCCTCCCCTTCTTGCGGGGGAGGGCTGGGGCGCGGGGAATCGTGCGGATCGTTCTCGATGATGATCATCGTGGTGCCGCGTCCCCTCATCCGGCCCTTCGGGCCATCTTCCCCCGCAAGCGGGGGAAGCGAAAGGCTCAAGCAATCATCCCGTCCACGGGGCTGGATGCGGAGGCGTACCGCCTGCGCGGGATGCGCCCGGCGCGAAACGCGGCGCGGCCGGCCTCGATCGCGCACTTCATCGCGTGCGCCATCAGCACCGGATCCTGCGCGTGTGCGATCGCAGTGTTCATCAGCACACCGTCGCAGCCGAGTTCCATCGCGAGCGACGCGTCGGACGCGGTGCCGACCCCGGCATCGACGATCACCGGGATTTTCGCGTTCTCGACGATCTCCAGGATGGTGTAGCGGTTCTGGATACCCAGCCCCGAGCCGATCGGCGCGGCCAGCGGCATCACCGCGGCGCAGCCCGTTTCCTCGAAACGCCGGGCGAGCAGCGGATCGTCGGTGGTGTAGACCATCACGTCGAAGCCGTCTTTGACCAGCGCCTCGGCCGCCTTGAGGGTTTCGACCACGTCGGGGAACAGGGTCTTCTGGTCACCGATCACTTCGAGTTTCACCAGCGAGTGGCCATCCAGCAGTTCGCGCGCGAGCCGGCAGGTACGCAGTGCCTCCTCGGTCGAGTGGCAGCCTGCGGTATTGGGCAGGATCGTGAAACGGTCGGGTGGCAGGACGTCGAGCAAATTGGGTTCGCCCGGCTTCTGGCCGAGGTTCATGCGCCGCACCGCGACCGTGACGATCTGCGAGCCGGCGGCTTCCGTCGCGCGCCGGGTCTCCTCGATGTCCTTGTATTTTCCGGTGCCGGTCAGAAGGCGTGAACGATAGGCGCGTCCGGCGATGACGAGTGGATCGGGGATGTCCGTGGAAGGGTCGTGTTGCAGTTGGGCGTTCATGGTTGCAGCGGCGTACGTTGGGCAAATGGCGATTGTAGTACGCGCGATTTTTGCCGTTCCGCGCTCGTGGCGTGGGCGAATGCCGTGACCGATTCAAGCGAGCAACCATCCATGGTGCGTGGCGCCGGCCCGCACATCCTTGTGCGGTCGTTCGAGCCGGCACGCGATGCCACTGGCATCGCGTAAACGCCGTCTCTCACCCTCCCCCGATCGCCTGCACGATTTCGACGCGATCGCCTTCGTGCAGCGCATGTTGTCCATGCCGGCTACGCGGCACGATTTCGCGGTTGACCTCGACGGCGACCCTGCGATCGCCATGGCCCGTTTCGGCGAGCAGGGCGGCGACGGTGATCGCCGGCCTGCATTCACGGGTTTTGCCGTTGAGCGTGATCTGCATGGCGTCATTGTATCGACCGATGGCGCAGTACGACGTCTCGGTTGCCGTTCGGCGCGTCAACGCATCGGCCGGTTGCCGCTGCTGCTCGCCGGAGGTTTTCGGGGCGGTGGTTCGCGGCGATGCTCGGGGGCCGGTCGGTTGGTAGGCCGGGGTGCATAGTGTTCCTGCGGCCGTTGCATGGCGCGCTCGCGGGCCGCGCGTTGCGCCTGCTCGGTCTGCTGGACGCGCATCTGCTGCATTTGCTGCTGCTGCCGCATCTGCCCTTCGCGGGCGCGCTGTTCGGACTGCATCTGCGCTTCGCGCTGCTGTTGCATCTGCGGTTCGCGTGCGCGCTGCTGGGCCTGCTGCTCGCGTACGCGTTGCTGTTGGACGGCCTGGGCACGTTGCTGGCCCTGCTGTGCGCGCAGGCGTTGCTGCGACTGTTGCTCGAGTTGTCGTTGCTGTTGCACGCGTTGCGTCCGTGCACGTTGCTGTGCCTCGATGTCGGCCTGTCGGTTTCGCTGTTCGGTGCGGTTGCCGAGCGACTGCGACGCACGCTCGACCGGCCGAACCACGGGCAGGCGCCCCGACGCCGGCGGCTGATGCTGCGGTTCACGGGCGGCCCGGATCACGTTCGTTCGCGGCAGCGTCGCGGGCTGTTGCGGATGCCGGAAGCGCGCGGACGGCAGTTCACCCGCACGCAACGGCGCTTCCCGGGCCGGCTGGTTGCGAGCCGGTGCCGGACGCGAGGCGGTCGCGGGCCGGCCGTTGCGGACTTCCGGTCGCGCCACGACACCAGTGCGTGCCGTGGCGCCATGGCTCGGCGCTTCCACACGTTGCGGCGTCCCAGCGCGCGCGTGCGGGCTCTGGATCGCCTTGGCGCCTGGCGGATTCGCGTGGGCGCCGGCAACGAGTTTCACGCGTTCGTTGTGGATTTCGGTCGCCGGCCGTGCCGTGCGTAGATTGCGCATCTGGGCGGCGGACAATGGCCGGCCGTGCTGGTTGGCGATGATCTTTTCGCGTGCGGCAAACGAGACGGGACGTGGCGGCGGCGCATGCCGCGCGACGACTGGCCGTACGAACGGTTCACGGCCATGCAGCACCGCCGGGCGTGCGCCGGCGCGCCGGAGCCCCAAGCTTGCCTTGGCGGGATTGACCCCCGGACGCACCGCGACTTGGGTGCGCGCGAGCTGCGTGCGGTCGAGCTTCAGCACCGCCGGGTGCACCGGCCGCGCGTCGACGAACACGTTGCGCGGCACCGCCGTGACGGCGCCGGGCATCCTGCGGTAGGTATAGTCGTGTTGGCCAATCGGCGGTCTGCGGCCCGCACGGTAATCGCCGTAAAAATTGTTGATCACCGTCTTGTTGACGTACACGTTGCGGATATTGGTCACGTTCACGTTGGTGAAGTAGCTCCGTGACGCCGGGAACCACGGGGTGTAGATGTCGCGGGGCCCCAGCGGGAACCAGCCGACCGGGCCGCCGCCGCCGATGCCGATCGACAGCGAAAAGCCCGACCCGCCGACGAACGCCACCAGCGCGGGCGCGTAGAGCGGGCGCACGTTGATCGGCCCCGGCACCCAGCCCCAGCGGTTGCTGATGTAGGCCCAGCGGCCGTAATGGAATGGCGCGAAGCCCCAGGGCTCATCACCCACCCAGGTCCAGCCCCACGGGTCGATCCATGCCCAGTGGCCATAGCGGTAGGGCGCCCAGCCGACCGGTACCGTGGTCGGATACCAGACGTTGCCGTATTCCGGCACGTCATTCCACTGGCCGTATTGGTCGAGTTCATCGCCGCCGATCATGTCGGGCGGGACGTATTGCTGTTCCGCCTGTGCGTAGCGGTCGTAGTTCGCGTCACGCGCTTGGCAGAAGCGGTCGAAGTCGTCGGGCTGCGGCAACCCGTTGACATCGACGCTGGCGAGCGCCGAATCGTTGAGCCGGTACGAAGTGCCCGCCGCGACCTGGCGGCTTACGCCGTTTTCGCCGTACACGGTTCCCGAACCCTGGAACACCGTGACCATGGTGCCGGTGCCGCTTGGATCGTCGTCGATGCGATAG
>JBOHYT010000026.1:0-6521 GCA_050738055.1 Rhodanobacteraceae bacterium | reverse complement strand
GCACGATCGCGAAACCCGAGATCAACCCGCCGCCACCGACCGGCACGACCACCGCGTCGAGGTCGGGGACCTGCTGCAGCAACTCCAACGCTACGCTGCCCTGTCCCGCGATCACGCGCGCGTCCGTGTAAGGGTGTACCAGCGTGGCGCCGGTTTCCTGTTGCACACGCGCGCAGGTTTCTTCGCGCGCGGCCAGGGTCGCTGCGCAACGGTGCACGATGCCGCCGGCGCGTTCGATGTTGGCGAGCTTGGCCGCGACCGCGCCTTCGGGGACCATGATGTACGCGGGAATGCCACGCGTTTTCGCCGCCAGCGCCAGCGCCGCGCCGTGATTGCCGGAGGAATGCGTCACCACGCCGCGCTTCGCCTCGTCGTCGGCGAGCGACCACACCGCATTGCAGGCGCCGCGGAATTTGAACGCGCCGCCGCGTTGCAGGTGTTCGCATTTGAAAAACAGGTGTGCGCCGGCGAGGCCATCCAGCACGTCATTTCGCAGCACCGGCGTCACGCGCGCATGCGACGCGATCCGTGCCGCGGCGGCGCGCACGTCTTCGAGGGTCGGGGCGACGAAGTCGGTCATCGCGCGAACCTTAGCTGTTGTGCTTCCCGTGTACCAGACGAGCGAACTGCAACAGCAAAAAAGCCCTGGACACGGATCAAACCGGATCAAAGCCGATCAAGCCGAAGCCTGGCTTTCCATCCGTGTTGATCCGCCTTTATCCGTGTCCAAAAGCTTCTCTACGGCCTCCGATTCGTTGGGCGTGGTTGCGCGCTGATAAAATGGCCGAATGGATACCAAGACACGCACCGAACGCGAAGCTCCCGATACCGTCCGCCTTGCCGATTACCGGCCGCCCGCGTGGCGGGTCACGCATGTCGAACTGGTGTTCGATCTCGGCATCGATGAAACCATCGTGCACTCGAGGCTCACGCTCGCGCGAGATCGTGAAGAACCGTTGCGGCTCGACGGCGAAGACGTCGAACTGATCGAGGCACGCCTGGATGGACGCACGCTCGGCGATCATGCGTATTCGCTCGATGATTCAAGCCTCACGATCCCCGGCGCCCGCGACGGCAGCGTGCTGGAACTCGCTGTCCGCATCGACCCGGCGAGGAATACCCAGTTGGCCGGCCTGTACCTGTCGGGGTCGCGCGGGCGCGGTTTTCTCCTGACCCAGTGCGAGGCGCAGGGCTTCCGGCGCATCACCTTCTTTCCCGATCGGCCGGACGTGCTTGCGCAATTCGACGTGACCCTGCGGGCGCCGAAGGATCGCTTCCCGGTGCTGTTGGCGGGCGGCGAGCAAACCGAATCGGGCGAACTGAACGATGGCCGCCACTACGCACGCTTCGTCGATCCGCACCCGAAACCGAGCTATTTGTTCGCGCTGGTCGCGGGGCATCTCGAGGTGATCGAACGCGCCTATCGCACCGCCGATGGCCGCGACGTGGCCCTGCGCTTGTGGGCGGAAGCGGATGCAATCGACCGCTGCCACTATGCGATGGACGCGCTGGAACGCGCGATGCGCTGGGACGAACGCGCCTACGGGCGCAATTACGACCTGCCGGTGTTCAACGTGGTCGTGACCCACGATTTCAACATGGGCGCGATGGAGAACAAGGGCCTCAACATCTTCAACTCCAAATACCTGCTGGCCGACCCGGACACCACCACCGATGACGAATACCGCCGCATCGAGGCGGTGATCGGCCACGAGTATTTCCACAACTGGAGCGGCGATCGCGTCACCTGCCGCGACTGGTTCCAGCTTTCGCTCAAGGAGGGCTTCACGGTGTTCCGCGAGCACTCGTTCTGCGAAGACATGCACTCGGCTGCGCTGAAGCGCATCGAAGACGTGTCGACCTTGCGGCGCGTGCAGTTTGCCGAGGATGCCGGGCCGCTTGCGCATCCGGTGCGCCCGTCCGAATACCAGGCCATCGACAATTTCTATACCGCGACCGTGTATGAGAAGGGCGCCGAGTTGGTCCGCATGCTGGCCGGGAAACTCGGACGCGAAGGGTTCCGCCGCGGCACCGATCTGTATTTCTCGCGTTTCGACGGGCAAGCCGTCACGATCGAGGATCTGCTCGCAGCATTGGGCGAGGCCAATGGCGTCGATCTTTCGCCGTACCTCGCGTGGTATGCGCAAGCCGGCACGCCCGAAATCCGCGCGCGCGGAAACCACGATGCGGCCTCCAGGCGCTACACGTTGACGCTCGCCCAGCACACCGCGCCGACACCCGGCCAGCCGCACAAGCAACCGGTGCCGATCCCGATCCATGTCGCGCTGTTCGCGGACGATGGCGCGCCGGTGGCCTGCCGTCTCGACGGCGCGACGACTGCTGCCGTGACGACGCACGTGCTGGAGCTTGCCGGCGCCGAACAGCAGTTCGTGTTCGCGGACGTGGCGTCGCACCCGACGCCATCGCTGTGTCGTGGCTTCTCGGCGCCGGTACGCGTGAGGTTCGACTACAGCGCGCCGCAACTTGCACTGCTGCTGCGCCATGAGACCGAAGGTTTCGACCGCTGGAATGCCGCGCAGGAATTGGCCGGCCGTGCCTTCGACGAAGCATTGGCGGGCCGACATGAACACGCCGCCACGGATGCATGGCTGGATGCGCTCGCACGCCTGTTCGCCGAGCGCGCGCAAGCCATCGATCCGGCGCTGCTGGCCGATCTGCTGATACTGCCGTCGGAACTCGAACTCGGCGCGCGGCATGCACCGTTCGATCCGGATGCGGTGCACGCCGCGCGCGAGTCGCTGGAAACGGCGCTGGCCGAGCGTCTCGGTGACGCGTTGGCCGATGCCTACCGCCAGATCCACGGCGATGAATCGGGGTCGCTCGACCAGGGCGCCGCGGGGCGCCGCCGTCTGAAGGCGCGGGTGCTGGCGTTGCGGGTCCGTTTCGACCGAGCGGCTGGAGCACACGCCGCGTTCGCGCAGTATCGCGATGCCCGCGGCATGACCGACCGGCTCGCCGCGCTGGCCGCGTTGCTCCGCGGCGGCACGCCCGAGGCCGGCGAGGCGCTGCGGCTCTACCGCGAGCGTTTTGACGGCGACGCGCTGACGCTGGACAAGTGGTTCTCGCTGCAGGCGATGGTTCCCGCGCACGCCACGCTGGAACGCGTGCAGGCGCTGGAAACCGATCGCGCCTTCACGCTCGCCAATCCGAATCGCGTATACGCCCTGCTCGGCGCGTTCGCGCGCGCCAACCCGGTCGCGTTCCATCGTCCGGATGGCGCCGGCCACCGATGGTTCGCGGACAAACTGGCCGAGATCGACGCACGCAACCCGCAACTCGCCGCCCGGCTGGCCAAGGCGTTCGAGGATTGGCCGAGATTGGAGCCCGGGCGCCGCGCCTCCGCCGAAACCGCGCTGCGCGAGCTCCTCGCGCGTGGCCACCACTCGCCAGACCTTGCCGAAATCCTCACGCGAATGCTGGCGGCGGGGACCCGCTGATAGCGGCACGGACTAAGCAAAATCTAAGCACGACAGGAGTACAGTCACTTCAGGCAGGGTCACGGAAGTTGCCCGCCAATACGCCCTGCCGTTTTGGAGGTGCGCCATGACCACGAAGATTTGCTCGAAGGCATTGAGCCGCCTGCTGCGCACGGCGGCGCTTGGCGCCGGCGTCCTGCTGCTCGCGGGCTGTGCCACCGGTTACTCGTTCGTGCAGCCGGACGTCGCGGGAAGCGGCGGCTACTACACGAGTCCTGAACCCTACACCGGACAGGGGTACTACGACTATTACGGCACCGGTCCGTATTACCCCGGCACTGCCGGCTGGGGCTACTACAACGGCACCTGGCCGGACAATTCGATCGGCTGGTTCGGCGGTCTGTATGGCGGCTACTGGTCGCCGTTCTTCTTCAACCTCGGCTTCTCGAACGTGTGGGGTTTTCCGGGCTACTGGGGGCCGTGGTATTCCATCAACCTTCCGATCTGGGGATGCAGTTGGGATTGCGATTACCGGCGACACCACCGACGCGACGACGACGACGAGCACGACCACGAGCACCATCACCGCCACGGGAGCACTTCGCACTCCTGGGCGAAGTCCAGTGACCGACCCGACCGCTCCGAGTTCGCCCGGAACCGCAGGGCTCGCGGTGTAATGCCCCCAAACCCGCGGACGCGGCTTTCCATCGAGGGATTCGCGCCCGCACACCGGCTTGAATCGGCGTCGTTCGCGCCGCACGATTTTGTCCGCGCGCCGGCCCGGCGGCCAGTCGCGGCCGGCGTCGGTGATCCGCGCGGCTTCGCTCGTACGCCGATACGGCAACCCGCCGCCCCCGGCTTCAACAACACGCATGACTTCGCTCGTGCGCCGACAAGACCGTCCAGCACGACCGGGTTCCGCGAGATGCGGATGGCTCCGGCGTACGCACCGCGCAACGGCGGCGAGCCAGCGTTCGTCAACCAGCGCGCCGTGCCCATGCCGGCACGGATGGGGGAGGCACCGCGCGGGTTCAGCGGCCCCGTGCGTTCTGCACCCCAAGGCGGCGGGCGCGCGTTTTCGGCCGCTCCGGCGCCGCGCGTTTCGGCGCCGTCCTCACGCCATGACAACGGCTCTACGCACACCGAGATTCGATGATGCGGTGATCAGATCCGCCCGGGCCGGGCGCATGAGTGGAAAGAAAACGGGGAGCGCATCGACGCCGCGCTCCCCGCCCTTCCCCGAACCGCTCTTTCAGTGCGACGCGCTGATCACCAGGTCGTCGAACTCGCACAATCTGCGCTCGACCGGAATGTCCGCCGTACAAGGACGGTGGTCGCGGATTTCCTCGGTTTGCAGCTCGAGCCGCCCCATCTGCACCATTTCGTCATGGTGGCGGCGCACCTCTTCCCACTCTTCACTGTTCATGTCGACGAAGCTCATGGTCACTCCTCCTGTTTGTGCGTAGTGCGCGCCCGGACCCTTCCGAATCCTTCAAGTGGCGTTCATCCGCATCCGCTGATACTCTTTCGCCTAAGGGGCAGTTGCGAACATCTCTTTTTGCCGCTTCGGCACCCAATGCTTTTTCCCAATCTGGCGCCCGGGACCCGGTTACTCTGGATTCCCCCTGTTCCTGATGACCGCCGGGCGCCAGTTCCTTTTTTGCTGCCTTCCTGGTGCTTCCGCCGACGCGGGGCCGGAATCCTGCTTGCCGGTCCCTTGCCGTTCGCAGCGGCTGCGTCGGCGGAGCGCATGAGTATTTCTGCACGCCGCGTGCCAATCCATCGGGGATCGCACCGAAAATTTGCAAGAGAATGTGACGTCCGCGGGTAGGCGTCCGATTACGTGCGCGGTGCACGCGGCCGGTGACAATTCGCAACGATTCATGCCGGGCAACGGCCATCCGGAGCGCACGCGTCCCCGTTGAATCCGGCGGAACGCAACGTTGCATTTGGAAACCATTGACGCGGCATGACCAGAAATGACGTCATCGTTGTGGCAGGCGACCATGCGGGGCGAGCCACATAGTCATATCGTCATTCCGGGGCCGTCGCCGGCTTCATCGGCGATGGAACCCGGAATCCAGCTCCTTGCGTGTCGGAGCGAAGAGCTGGATTCCGGGTTCTGCCCGCAAACAGCGCGGGCAGCCCCGGAATGACGAGGTTTCATGGAGTAGTCCGCGTTCAATTCTGCGAAGCCGAAGTGATGACATACGACGTAATCGTTGTGGGGGGCGGCCATGCCGGCACCGAAGCGGCGCTTGCCTCCGCGCGTTGCGGCGCGCGCACGCTGCTGCTCACGCACAACCTCGAGACCATCGGCCAGATGAGTTGCAATCCCGCGATCGGCGGGATCGGCAAGGGGCATCTGGTCAAGGAGATCGATGCGCTGGGCGGCGCGATGGCGCACGCGGCGGACCTCGCCGGCATCCAGTGGCGCACCTTGAACGCGTCGAAAGGTCCGGCGGTGCGCGCGACGCGTTGCCAGGCCGACCGCGTGTTGTACAAGGCGGCGATCCGCCGGATCGTCGAATCGCAACCGAATCTCGAACTGTTCCAGCAAGCGGTCGATGATCTGGTGATCGAGAACGGTCGCGCCACCGGCGTGATCACGCAAATGGGATTGACGATCCGCGCGCCGCGCGTGGTGTTGACGGTGGGCACGTTCCTCGGCGGCAAGATCCATATCGGCCTCGAGCACCACGCCGGCGGTCGCGCCGGCGACCCACCTGCCACCACGCTCGCCATGCGTCTGCGCGAACTGCCACTGGGCGCGGACCGTTTGAAGACCGGCACGCCGCCGCGCATTGATTCGCGAACCCTCGACTATTCCGTGTTCACCGAACAATCCGGCGACGATCCGCTGCCGGTGTTCTCGTACCTCGGTTCGCGCGATGAACACCCGCGCCAGGTGCCGTGCTGGATCACCCACACCAGCGCGCGCACCCACGAAATCATCCGCGCGGGGCTCGACCGTTCGCCGCTCTACACCGGCAGGATCGAAGGCACCGGGCCGCGCTATTGCCCATCGATCGAAGACAAGGTGGTGCGTTTCGCCGACAAGGCTTCCCACCAGATCTTCATCGA
>JBOHYT010000025.1:0-7423 GCA_050738055.1 Rhodanobacteraceae bacterium | reverse complement strand
GCGGCATTCGGCCACCGCCTCGCGCAGGATGCGGACGGACTCGGCCTCCAGCCGATCGAGATGGGTATGCAAACGCGCGACGCTCATTTCGACCGCATTCCCCCGGAAAGGGTGGCGACGTGCCTGTTTGCAGCCTGCCGGCCGGCAGCAGCACGCCCACGAAGCCGCAATTCTACCTGATGCGCCCGCGCAACCAAAATCCGGAGCTTCGGCCACGCGGCCGGCACTGGTACTCCAGTGCCGTTCGAGCTTTCACCGCGGTAACGCCAGCGCGCCGCGCACCCGCCCATCGGATGCATCGAGCCGGCGCTCTGCTCCCGCGGCGTCACACCCGCCGAGCAGCATCACCACCGCCGGTTTCACCCGTCCCTGGGTCGCATCCAGCGCTTCGGCACTGGCTTTCGCATCCACGCCGGTGATCTGCTGGACCATCCGCAACGCCCGTCGCCGCAATTTCGCGTTGCTCGATCGAACATCGACCATGTACGGGCCATAGGTTTTGCCAAGCCGCACCATGACCGCGGTCGACAAGGTATTGAGTGCGATTTTCTGTGCCGTGCCTGCGCAAAGCCGCGTGGATCCGGCGATCACCTCGGGACCCGTCAACAATTCGATGGTGTCGTTGGCGGTTTCCGCCAGCACACTTCCGGCATTGTTGACGATTGCGGCGGTATGGGCGCCCACTTCCCGTGCGTAGCGCAGCGCACCGACCACATATGGCGTACGACCGGAGGCCGTGACGCCCACCACCGCATCGGCGGGTCCAAGTCCCCGTGCCCGCAGATCGTCGGCTCCGGCGGCGGCGTCGTCTTCCGCGCCCTCGACGGCCTGCAGCAACGCCGCAGGTCCGCCTGCGATCAGCGCAACCACCAACTCCGGTGGGGTGCTGAACGTCGGTGGGCATTCCGACGCATCGAGGATGCCCAGGCGTCCGGAGGTACCGGCGCCGACATAAAACAGGCGCCCACCTCGCTCCAGCCGCGCAGCTACGGCTCCGGCGGCATTGGCCAGCGCCGGGCAGCCCGCCAGTACGGCGCGCTGGGCCGCGCTCTGGGCTTCCACCAGCGTTCGTACCAGTTCCGGCATCGAGCGGCAATCGAGATCGTCCAGACCGGATCGAACGCCTTCGGTGTTCAACGCGTCGACATCGAGGGCGACGGGCGGCTGCGAATCGGTTGTCATTGGCGTCAGGTTCCTCCGCAAATGTGTGAGCCAGTGGCTGCACTGGTCTTGCGCTCGGCCCGCACCACCCACTGCTCATGAATGCCGTCGCGAAAAACGGCGAGGCAACGGGCGCCGTCGACCGAGCTGCCTTCCGGCGGTTGCAGTTCGAGATGGATGGAAGCCCGCGCAATCGTTGAGCGCAAGGGGTCGAGCAGGATCGGGCCCATGGCCGCGAGGCCGCCGACGATGGCCGCCGCAACGGGTCCCGGGGCGCCGAGCGACCGGGCGGCCGCGATCATGGAATGGGCCAGCCCTGCGGCGGCCACCTCCAGCACCTCCATCGCTACCGGATCGCCGTTGCGCGCCGCGTCGGCGACGGACGGCGCGAACGCCGCCAGCGTGCGCGCGGGATTGGGATCCGAACCGAGTTTCGCGGCAAGTCGATGGATCGACCCAAATTGGCTTTGCGCAGCAGCGGCCAGCACCGTGGCGGGGCCGCGACCATCCGTGGCGCGCGCCACGGCCTGCAGGCCATGGCGGCCGATCCATGCGCCGCTGCCCCGGTCACCGATCCATGGACCCCAGCCATCGACCCGGTGAAACCTGTGGTCGGCGCCGATCGCCACGGTCACCGCACCGGTACCGATCGCAAGCACCACACCGGGCTTGCCCGCGAGTGCGCCAGCATGCGAGGTAATGGCGTCGCTCGTCACCGCCACCATCCGGGCAGGCAATGAACCGGCAAGCCGCTCGGCCAACACGCTCGCCATCGCGGGCGCATGCATGGCGCCGGGCGCACCCACTCCGACGGCGTCGACACAGCCGGTGCCGCGTCCCTCGAGCAGTGGTCCGACAACCGCAAGAATGGCGGCCTCGGCGACCTCGGGCCCGCGTTCCGCGCCCAGTCCGAGGCTGCCATTGCCGGTGGCGACGGCTTCCGGCGCAGACGACGAGCCCTGCCACAATTCGGCGCGGCAGCCGGTTCGGCCAATGTCTACAGCGAGTACGGTTGGCACTCTGACTCTCTCGGCGCAGCGATGTTCGGCGACGGGACACCCGTCAAGGGAACCCGGCAGGAAAGGTAGCCCCGCAAGGGCGCGGCTAGGCGACGACCGTGCCTGGCGCGCCGGTGGGATGCTCGGCGACGGTCCGGATTGATGCTCCCAACTGTGCGAGTTTTTTCTCGATGCACTCGTAACCACGATAGATGTGGTAAATGCGCCGCACTTCCGTCGTACCTTCGGCCGCCAGGCCCGCCAATACCAGACTGGCGGACGCCCGCAGGTCGGTCGCCATGACCGACGCGCCGGCGAGACGTTCGCGCCCCGTGATGATGACGGTGTTGCCCTCCATTTGCGCCTCTGCGCCCATCCGTTGCAGTTCGAGAATGTGCATGAAGCGGTTCTCGAAAACGTTTTCGGTAACGACACCCAGTCCCTGGGCGAACGCATCCAGCGCCGCGAACTGCGCCTGCATGTCCGTCGGGAACCCCGGATAGGGCGATGTGTTGATGTCCACGGCCTTGGGACGGCGGCCCTGCATGTCGAGTTCGATCCAGTCGTCGCCGGCCTCGATGTCCGCCCCGGCATCCCGCAACTTGGACAGGACGGTGTGCAGCAGGTTCGGTCGCGTATCCAGAACCCGTACCCGGCCGCGCGTGATCGCACCCGCCACCAAATACGTGCCGGTCTCGATGCGGTCCGGCAGGATGACGTGCGAAGCGCCATGCAACCGCTCGACGCCGTCGATCGTGATGGCGCTCGAACCGGCACCCCCGATGCGTGCGCCCATGCGGTTGAGGCACTCCGCCAGATCGACCACTTCCGGCTCCCGGGCGGCATTGCCGATGATCGTACGGCCCTTCGCGAGGGTCGCCGCCATCATCAGGTTTTCGGTTCCGGTCACCGTCACTTTTTCGAGGACGATGTCGGCGCCGACAAGGCCGTCGGTACGCGCCTTGATGTAGCCCGTGTCCACGGACACCTCGGCGCCCATCGCCTTCAGTCCCTGCAGGTGCAGATCGACGGGTCGTGCGCCGATGGCGCATCCGCCGGGCAGCGACACGTCGGCCTCGCCGAAGCGGGCGAGCAACGGCCCGAGCACCAGGATGGACGCGCGCATCGTCTTGACCAGTTCGTACGGCGCGAAGCAATGATGGACATGGCCAGCATCGATATTCAGATCCATCTCGCTGCTCGACGTCAGGCTGCCCGAGGTCAGTTTGACGCCCATCTGCGCCAGCAGCGCTTTCATCGTCACAATATCCTCGAGCTGCGGGATATTGCGCAGGCGCAACGGTTCCTCCGTCAGCAAGGAGGCCGCCAGAATCGGCAAAGCGGCATTTTTGGCGCCGGAAATCCGGACTTCGCCTTCGAGCTGCCTGCCACCTTCGATGACAAATTTGTCCATCTGACCCTTCCATCCGCGACCGGACCGCAAAGCCCGATGGTTGTTGTGAAAAGTGGAGCGAGATGCACTCCCCAAACGAGCGCCTGTCTCTTGATCACACCTCATTCGTGTCTGAAGACTCCATGCGCGACGGCGCCTCCTTGAGCCGTCATCCCGGCGCAAGCCGGGGACTTGCCTGGACGTAACGCTCGCTACGAATCCGGATGGCCAGCCTATCGGCAAGCGCCGTCGCCCGCCAGCACATTGCCTGAATGCGGCACGGCGAATTCGGGAGACACGATCCGACCCAATCGCTCGCCCGCACGACCAACCGCCGCCCGGCAGTGGCTTCCGAACCCGTCGAACCATCGACAGCGAGCGGGCTGCATCAATAATGGATTGCTCGGGTCTGCTGTCGCAACACCTTCCAGATCGCCGGATCCTCAAAGCCCAGCACCCACGCTGAAAAACCGCGAAACCGGTAGTGGCGGACCAGTGCCAGTTTTTTTCCGAACGAGTCGGCGTTCTCGATGAACAGCCAGTTGAAAACTCCGTAGGCACCCGGCCAGTAGGCATAGTCCACGCCTGCCGAGGCCATGAGTCGGGGCTTTACCTGGTAGCGGTCGAGCAGATTCACGACCTCGCGGTACGGGATCTCGTCACGCGTGGAATGCGGGCCGTGGTCCTCGCTGTAGGTTGCGTGCCAGTAGTCCGAATACGTGGGAATGCCGAAGGAGACCTTGCGCGGGTCGACGCCCAGCTTCACAAGATAGTCCGCCATCTGTTGCATCCACGGCATGCCGGCGACGGGACCGGGAGGGGTCAACGAGGTGTTCTGGTCGTAGGACATGAACGACAGGAAGTCGCCGATCGCAGCCAACTTCTTGATGTCGAAAGCCCCCTTCCAGTTTTCATACAGATATTTGCTGAAGCCGGAATGATCCGCGGCGGGGAATGGCTCCTGCGTCTTGACCACGGCCATCGAAATCTTGAGTCCGTGAGCATGCATCGCCTTGGCGGCCTGCCGATAGAAGTCGGTGTAAGCGTCGCGATCCGTCACGTGGACATTTTCCAGGTCGAACTGCCAGCCGTAGTAGTGGTACCGCTGCGCGTCGTAGAGCATGATGCCGATGGCGCGCGCGCGCGCCTCGGGGTTGGTCAGGAATGCATGGATGGCCTTCTGGTCGAAGCTGGCAATGATCGGCATCACCATCACGTGATGCGCGGCGGCGATCTTCGACACCCTCGGGTCGACGCCACCATAGACTACGCCGTACTGGTCCACGTGATACGCCGCCGGCACGATGATGGAGATCTGGTCCGCGTGGGCCCTGAAACTCTCGAGGGAGTCCAGGGTGTCGGTCATGTAAAAGAGGTTCTCGGACGGAACCGGTTGGGCAAACACGCCTTTCGCGCCGAGCAGCAGCGAAAAGGCCAGCAGCAACCCCGCGATCCACTTCGTCGTCATTTTTGCCTTTCCTCCAAGTCTTTCGGCCGCCAATAACCGGGACCGCGCGTCATCTTGCGCGGCAGCGTACCCGTCATCCTGCCGTGGTCGATCACCGGTACGCCGTTGACCCATACGTAACCCATCCCGCGACGATGTTCCCGTGAACATATATCACCTGCCCGGCACCGACGTCGCCGATCCATCCTAGCCAACCGCCGGCAACGACCTCCAATGAAAAACTCGACGGTGGGCATAACCTGCGGTTGTGGTCCAAGGCCCACCCCGCCATTCGCGCCCCGATCCTATTGCCGCGCCGTGGCGCCGTCGCCACCGTTGCTTTCGGGATCGACCGGCTCAGAAAGCATCCCATCGGGCGGGTGCGTCAGCGCCAGGCATCCTCCGACCAGCAGGGTGATCGCCACCCCGATCGGCACATACCACGTGAACGCCAGTGGATGGCCGTGGATTTTCACCGCGAGCACAACCACCGCCATGATGACGACGGTCGCGACGAAGGCGATCGCACCATCGCGCTGGTTGGCACGCTTGATCAGCAACCCGAGCATGAACGCACCCAACAGCGCACCGTAGGTGTAGCCGGTGATGCTCAACCCGAGGATGACGACGGGGCTGTGGGTATCGGTGAACATCGATGCAAAGCCGACCAGGGCGCCGGCCCACACCAGCGTCGCGATCCGCGAAACGCTCAGCATCGTCTTGCCGCTGTACTCACGTCGCAAAAACAGCCGGATCAGATCGGTGAGGGTCGAGTTGGACATCGAGTTCATCGCCGAAGACAGCGAGCCCATGGTCGCCCCGAGGATGCCGGCAATCATCAGGCCCGAGATACCCAAGGGCAACCCGTGGATGATGAACTCCGGGAACAGGTCGTCGGGGCTGGAGAGGCCAAGCTGCGCCGGCGTGCGACCGCCGAACTTGACCCACAACAACGTGCCCACCATGGAAAACAACGCGAACTGCAACGTGACGAACACGCCGCTGCCGATCACGGCCTTGCGCCCGTCGCGCAGGGTCCGGCACGCAAGGATGCGTTGCACCATGAGCTGGTCGGCGCCGTGCGAGGCCATCGTGAACACGGCGCCGCCGAAGATCGCGGCCACGAACGCAAACGGACTGGTCAGGATTGGTGCGTGAAAATTGAAAACCTGGAACTTCCCTGCGTCGAACGCATGCCCCAACTCGGGCAGCGAAGTGCCGTGGAGCAGGATGCCCACGCTCAGCAGCGCACCACCGATGTAGAGGAACATCTGGATCGTGTCGGTCCAGACGACCGCCTTGATGCCACCGATGTACGTGTAGGCGACGGTTACCCCGGCCAGCACCACGATAACTTCGAGGTAGTTCACGTGCACGCCCTTGGCCGCGAGCAGCAGCGCGATGGGGATCGCGCCAGCGAACAGTCGTACGCCTTCGGCCAGCAGGCGGGTTATCAGGAACGTGACCGACGCCAGACCCTGCACCCGCGGGCCGAAACGCAGCCCCAGGTATTGATAGGCACTCACCAGGTTGCCGCGCATGTACAACGGCAACAGGAAAACCGCAACGAGCGTGCGCCCGATGATATAGCCGACCCCGAGTTCCATGAAGCCGTACGCACCCATGTACGCAACCCCGGGCACGCTGATCACGGTCAAGGTGGAAGTCTCGGTTGCGACGATCGAAAACATGACCGCCCACCAGGACAGATCGTGCTCGCCGACGAAGTAGTCCGTCGCGGAACGCTGCTTGCCGCTGATGCGCAGCCCGATCGTCGCAATGACGATCAGGTAGACGACGATGACGGCCAGGTCGAGCACGCGGTCACGCGACGCGACGCGCGGCGCACACGGCACCGTCGCCATAACGCGTCACGTGGACGCCGCATGCTGCATCGCGCATCACATCCCCCTCATGCGGGAAACCCCTGATTGACGGCCGCGGCCCGGTTGCTCCGCCACGCACGGCCAAATCGTAACCAATCGCCAACGCGAAGCTCCAATGAAAAACTGCAGGGCTTGTATAGCCTGAAGCTATGGACTGGGCGGCGTTGCCGATCGCGGTATGCTTGGAGATGAAAGCACGATGCGCATCTTGGCGTGGAATGAGCGACTTTCCGCAAGCCGTTCGCGCGCAGATCATGCATTGACGTTGGCGGAGGAGCAACCATCGTGACAGCCCATCCCGATGAACATCCCGACAGAGCGCCGCTGTACCCGCCACGCAGGCTGTTGCTGGGGCCGGGACCGAGCGAGCTCGATCCGGAGGTGTTGCGGGCGATGACGCTGCCCGAGCTTGGCTATCTCGACCCGGCGATGCTCGCGATCTTCGACGAGCTCAAGGTGCTGCTTCGCGAAGCCTTCCAGACGCGCAACCGATTCGCGATTGCGCTCTCGGGCACCGGCACGTCCGGCATGCAGGCGG
>JBOHYT010000024.1:0-8251 GCA_050738055.1 Rhodanobacteraceae bacterium | reverse complement strand
GCGATCCCGTGGGAAAACTTCCGGGTCGACTCCGAGAAGGAACGCATGCTCCTGGATGTCTCCAAAGAACGCCTGAAGGACGCACCCGGTTTCGACGCCAACCACTGGCCGAATTTCGCCGAGCCGGCCTACGCGGACCGGGTCCGCGAGCACTTCGCGCCCAATCCGCCACCCGAGCGCATACCGCCACCCGAGCGCGGTCCGTCAGCGGAGAGCGGTCCGTCAGCCGAGAGCCGAATCGTTCATCCGAAATGAATATCCTCTGGCAGAGCCGTGGTTTTCTCCTCCCCCTTCAAGGGGGAGGCCGGGAGGGGGATGGGGTAGGCAACCGTCGTGTGCCCATTCCACACCATCCCCACCCTACCCTCCCCTTGAAGGGGAGGGCTTGTTCTTTCGCACCCGTGGAATGCCGGCTCCGTCGCTGCGCTCCTTGACCCGGCCTGCAAGTTGAGCTGGCCTGCAAGGGCCTTTCGGCCACGGATGTGCACAGATAGACACGGATAAAAGCTTTCGATCCGTGTGATCCGTGTTGATCGGTGGCAAGCGTTTTCCGATTTTTGCAACAAACCGTAGGGCGGAACCCGCGAAGCGGTTTCCGCCGGATTCGCTCTTGGCGGAAGCGGCTGCGCCGATTCCGCCCTACCAAACTGCATCTGTTTCTCAAAAGGCTTCCTATTTGGCGGTCTTCTTTTTGCCCTTGGAGCCGGCAGCACGTTTTTTCGTCGCCGTCTTTTTCGTCGACTTGCCCTTGGCGGGCGTGCGCTTGTTCGAGTCGATGCTCTTCTTCAGCAGCGACATGAAGTCCACGACGTTGGTCGCGGTATCGCCTGCGGGTGCTTCCTCTTCCTCGACCTTGACCTTGCCGCCCTTCGAACGGACGCGCGCCTCGATGACCTTCTGCAACCGCGTACGGAACTCATCGCGATGGTCCTTCGGATTCCACTTGGAGACCATCGATTCGACCAGCGACTTGGCCATCCCCAATTCCTTGTCGCTGATGCGGTAGGCGCTGGTCGACTTCTGCGGGAATTCGTATTCATCGGCGGGCACCAGCTCCTGCGGAAAGCGCAGCAGGATCAGCACCAGCGCGTCGCCGCGCGGCAGCACCAGCGACAGGTACTCGCGGGTGCGGATCACCACCCGCGCCACCCCCGCCAGCCCCGATCCGTTCAACGTCTCGCGCAACAGCACGTAACCCTTCTCGGCTTTTTTTGCGGGTACCAGGTAATAGGGCTTCTCGAAGTATTCCGGGCCGATTTCACTGGCGTCGATGAAGGCCTCGATGTCGACCGACTCGGACGATTCCGGCGCGGCCTTTTTGAAGTCCTCCTTTTCGATCACGACATAGTTGCCCTTGTCGTATTCGAAAGCCTTGACGATGTCCTTCCACGGCACTTCCTCGCCGGTTTCGGCGTTGACGCGCTCGTAGCGGATCGGCGACTGGTCGCGGCTGTCGAGCATCCGGAAATGCAGGTCGACCCGCCGCTCGGCGGTCATCAGCCGGATCGGAATGTTCAGGAGCCCGAAGGCAATGGTTCCTGTCCAGATGGGACGTGGCATCGCGTGCTCCTGCCGGGTCGTATCTTCGTGCGTCGAACCCGCAGTGTGCATGGTGCGCGGTGAAGCCTGTGTCAGCGGAGCGTCATCGGCGCCGCCGCAACCGTTTGCCATACACATGGCATTCACTGTTTTGCGCCTAGGCTGTCGAGAGCACTGGATCGCGACGCCATGGATGCCCTCAAGTTTCTGAAGGCTGGTCATTATCAGATCAGGGACTTGCTGGAAGATCTCTGCGACGCCGACGTACACGCGGTACAGGTACGCTCGGACCTGCTGGCGCAGGCCGGCGAAGCGCTCGAAGTACATTTCCGGATCGAGACCGAGATCTTCTATCCGGCATTTGAGCACGTCACCGAACGGGACAGCGACAGCCGGATGTTCCGTGAAGCACTGGAGGGGCATCGGGCGGTCGTGGAGCTTCTGTTGCCGGACCTCCAGGCCACCTACATCGCCTCCGAGCAATTCTGCGGACGGGCCAAGGTGCTGCGGCAACTGGTCGAACTCCAGATCCGCGACGAGGAAGCCGAACTGTTCCCGCGCGTGAAGAAGTTGCTGTCTACTGCGGACCGCAACGTGCTCGGCGAAAGACTCCTGCAGCGCAAGCAGGAGTTGTCCGGCGAAAGCCTTTACTCCTGAAGCCCCACGCCCTGCAAGGAGAGCCAACATGCCACGTGGAGACAAGTCGAGTTATACCGGCAAGCAAAAGCGCGAGGCCGAACACATCGAAAAGGGCTACGAGCACCGCGGCGTATCGAAACGGGAAGCCGAGCGGCGCGCCTGGGCCACGGTCAACAAGCAGTCCGGCGGTGGCAAGAAATCCGGCAGCGGCAAGGGCTCGTCGAAATCGAAATCATCTTCGGAAAAGAACTCGGCAAATTCGAAATCTTCTTCGGGAAAGAGGGCGTCGACGAAGAAATCCTCCGCCAAAAAATCCTCGACCAGGAAGTCTTCGTCGAAAAAAACGTCATCGAAGAAGCCGTGAGCCCGGAAATCACCCTTCACCACACGGATGCGACGACGACCAACCGCTGCCCGAAAATGTCGTCATTCCGGGGCCGTCTGCAGCTTTATCGCAGACGGAACCCGGAATGACGAGGTAAGCAGTTGAGATTCCCGGATATTGAGGAAACCACACGGAGCTCCAGCAATGACCAAACTCGACAAGCCTGTCCGCCGCGAAATCAACGTCGAGGGCAAGGCGTATACGCTGACGATCGATCCACTTGGGATGAAGCTCGTCGAAAAGGGCCACCGCAACGGCATCGCGCTTACCTGGAAGAACGTGCTGAATGGCGATGCTGAGCTGGCCGCGGCACTGCAGGCGTCGGTTTGACACGGAAGGACCGTAGGGCGGAACCCGCGAAGCGGTTTCCGCCGGATTCGCCCTTGGCGGAAGCGGCTGCGCCGATTCCGCCCTACCAAACTTCGCTCCAGCCGGCTTGAGAATTGCCGAGCATCGAATTGCATGGAACCTGGATGAGCGGCAAAGACTACCGCCGCAAGCGCGACCTCGCGAAGTCCGGCGAACCGGATTTCGAATCCTCTGCGCACGCGGATACGCGTGCCATCTTCGTGGTGCAGTTACACCACGCCTCGCGGCGACACTTCGATTTCCGCCTGCAAGTCGGCGACGCATTGAAGAGCTGGGCCGTGCCCAAGGGGCCGAGCTTCGATCCCTCCGTCAAGCGCCTTGCGGTCGAAGTGGAAGATCATCCCGTTGGCTACGCCGGCTTTGAAGGCGACATCGAGGAAGGCTACGGGAAAGGCCACGTGGATCTGTTCGATCGCGGCGTGTGGGCCACCGGCGACGACGCGCGCAAGCAGCTCGAGAAGGGGCACCTCGCGTTCGAGTTGTTCGGCGAACGGTTGAAAGGCGGCTGGCACCTGGTGCGCAGCCACCGCAAGGAGCGCCAGCCGGCGTGGTTCCTGATCAAGGGCAAGGACCGCTACGCCGGCAAGCGCGAGGCGGACGACCTGCTCGACGCGAAAATGATCGAAAGCACCCGCCGTGCCGCACGCAGCCCGAAGGAGCGCGCCGCCGCGCGCCGGATCGCGAGGAAGAAGACCGCGCGCAAGACCGCGCCGACCCGTCGGTCGCGAAGCGTGGCCCCGAAACGGAACCCTTCCCGCCTGACCGGCGCACGCAAGACCGCCGCCGACGCGGGCTTCTTCAAGCCGGAACTGGCGCGCTTGCGCGAGGCACCGCCGGAAGGCAATGAATGGCTGCACGAGGTCAAGTGGGACGGCTACCGGGTGCTTACCGGCATCGCCGACGGCGACATCCGGCTGTGGTCACGCAACGCATTGCCGTGGAACGCACGGGTGCCGGAAATCGTCGATGCGATTGCCGAACTGAAATTGACCTCCGCACGCCTGGATGGCGAACTGATCGCGCTCGACAACGGCCTCAGCGACTTCAACCTGCTGCAGAAGACCTTGTCCGGCGAAGCGAGCGCACCGCTCGTGTACATGCTGTTCGACGTGCCGTACCTCGATGGCTACGACCTGTCGCGCGCACCGCTGCTCGAACGCAAGCAACTGCTCGAAAAGATCATCGGCAAGCAACGCCAGCGCCTCGCCTTCAGCTCGCACTGGGTCGGCGAAGGCGATCGCGTGTTCGCGATGGCGACCGAGCAGAAGCTCGAAGGCATCCTGTGCAAACGGGTCGATTCGCCGTACCGCGCCGGTCGCGGCGATGATTGGACCAAGGTCAAGCGCCTGATGAGCGACGAGTTCGCGGTGGTCGGTTACACGCCGGCCAAGGGGCAGCGCAAGGGCTTCGGCGCCTTGCTGCTCGCGCGCCCGGACGGCGCCGGACATTGGCGTTACGCAGGCCGCGTGGGCACCGGCTTCAACGACAAGATGCTGCGCGACGTGGGTCGCGAACTTGCGACCGGCGGCAAAAAAGAACCGGTCGAACCCGTCGCCGACATCGATCCGCTGCTGCGCAACGCGCGCTGGATCAAACCGCGCGCGGTGGCGGAGGTGTATTACCGGGGCATCGGCAACCATGGACTGTTGAGGCAACCTTCATTGAAAACGCTCCGCGAAGACAAGTCTCCAAAAAACCTCGCCGACTCCGACCGTTCCCGTACGCGCAGCGCACCCGCGCGGAAATCCGGTGGCGGACGTGCGCAACCGAAATCAAAATCCGGTCGCGCGCGTGCGAAACGCGGCGACGGGGAAATCCACATCACCCACCCGGATCGCGTGGTGTATCCGGACGACGGAATCACCAAGCAGGACGTGGCCGACTACTACGCGGCGGTCATGGAGCATTTCCTTCCCGGCGTGATCGACCGGCCGCTGTCGTTGCTGCGCTGCCCGTCCGGCATCGGAGACGCATGCTTTTTCCAGAAGCACGAAATGGCCGGCCTCCACCACGTCGGGACCGTCAAGCTGAAGGAGGAGTCCGGCACCCAGGCCGTGTACCTGTACCCGGAAGACGCAACAAGCGTGCTGGAACTGGTGCAGTTCGGCGTGCTCGAATTCCATCCGTGGGGCGCGACCACGAACGATCCCGACCGCGCCGACTACATCGTCTTCGACCTCGACCCCGGCGACGACGTTGAGTGGGCGCGTGTGATCGACGCCGCGCGCCTGGTGCGTAAACTGCTGGGCGAGGCCGGCCTGGAATCCTTCGTCCGCACCACCGGCGGCAAGGGACTGCACGTGGTGCTTCCGCTGAGCCCCGCGTGCGGCTGGGATCTCGTCAAGGACTTCACGCAGGGGTTCGCCAAGGCCCTCGCGGAAATGCACCCGCAGGAATTCGTCGCCGTCTCCACCAAGCGCATCCGGCGCGGACGCATCTTCGTCGACTATTTGCGCAACAGCCGCGGCGCAACCGGCATCGCCAACTGGTCATTGCGCGCGCGCAAGGGCGCGCCGGTCGCGGTGCCGCTGCGCTGGTCGGAACTCGGCAAGCTCGAGAGCGGCGCCGCCTGGGACATCCACTCCGCGCGGCAGCGGCTTGCGCGGCTGCGCAAGGATCCGTGGGCCGGATTCGACAAAGTCAAACAGGACTTGAAGGCGATCCTGCAGGCGTCGGGCTGACGACGCTTGCAGGGACGCGCTCCGCGGCACCGTCCTGCAAAGGTACGTCGCGCAGACCTCAAGGCTTTTTTGCCACGGATGCGCACGGATAAAAGCTTTCGATCCGTATCCCGCGGTAAAGCCCTCTGATTTGCAACCGGATTTGCGCGATTGGTTTCTTGTGAGGCAACGCCGCGGCTCCGCCCTGCGGGCTTGAGCCGGCGTGTGGGAGTTGATCGCGGTGCCATCGGGCCTGCCGGCCCTCCTACAGGCCCTCGCCGCCATCGGAGAGAACCCCGTGTAGGAGCGGCGGAAGCCGCGACCGTGGTTCGGATCACCGCGGTTTCCGCCGATCGGACCTGCCGGCACTCCTACAGGCCCTCGCCGTCGCTACGTCTTTCGCCGCCGGCGAAGGGAAGGCTAACCGCCAAGCTTCGACTGCTAACCGCCAAGCTTCGACTGCAGGTGTTGCGCGTCCTTCAGGTGTTCCTTCAGCGTCGGCAACGTATGCGATGCAAAGTCGCGCAATTGCTGCGTAGGTGCGTGGCTGGTCGCATTCTCGAACAGCGAGACGGCTTGCTGGTGGTCCTCGACAGTCTGGTCGGCATAGGCCTTGTCGAAATCCTTGCCGCTCTTGGATTCGAGCGAACTCACCGTCTGCTGCTGTTCGGCAGTCAGGTCGGCAGGAAGCTGCTCGCTCGATCCGACGATGCCCTGCAGCTTTTTGTCGGCAGCCGTGTGATCCTTCTTCATCCTGCGCGCGAACGATTTGACGCTCGAATCGTGGCTCTTCTTGAGCGCCAAGTCGGCCAGCTTGATTTCCAGCATCCCGGCCCGCTCGGCATCGGGCGCAAAGCCGGTCGAACCGGCGGTGGCCGAGGAAGACGCGCCGGCCGGCGCCATGGCGCTCGCGGCGGACCCAGCGGTCGCGTTGCTGGCGCCAGCCGAAGCGCTGTACAGCGGCGACTGCGCCGTCGACACCGGCGCGACCGCCGCAGGCAGCGGTGCCGTGCTCGTTCCGGTGGCGGGATTGCTGTGGTGGCCACCCGAGCAACCCGCGAGCGCGGCAATCGCGACCACAAGTGCGGAGGGAATGACGAGGCGTTGCATGAGGCGTTTTGACATGGTCGGTTCCTTCCGTCTGTAGCAATGAAGATCGGTGCGTCGCGTCACGGAGGCTGCCATCATCGTCGTGAACGCGCGGTGATCGAACCGCGAAGCGCGCATGTGCAGATCCAACGACACGACCGCGTAGGGTGGGTCTTGACCCGCCTGCGTCATCGAACGGCCGCCTTGTTGCGTAGGGCGGGTCTTGACCCGCCGCGGCGCGCGGACCGTGGCAAAAAGGGGGCTCCCGACCCGCCGTGGCGGGCGGCCCGTGGCAGGGTACGCAACGCAACCAAGACGAGCACTCGGTAACGCTGGCGGGTCAAGACCCACCCTACGGCATCTGTTCCTCTTCGGACGCCTGGCGGCGCGCCGGTCGGTAGGCTCAAAAACGGTCGACGTACTCGACGACCACGCCGAGATCGCGGGCCGCGACCTCGACCAGGTCGCGTACCAGTTCGGCGCCCTCGCGATCCGTCGCATGAACTTCCACGTCGTGGAAGTCGCCACCGATGTCGTCGGACAGACCGGCCGAACTCGAATCCTCGCGCATGTGCGGGGCGTCGGTGCCCACTTCGACGACGCGGTCGACGTTGTCCATCGAACGCATCATCGCCACCAGCGTCGATATCTGCTCGGCGTCGCCGTCGAACCGGAAGCGCAGCGTGCACATGTCTCCATCGGACATCATCATCATGGCATTCTCATCCGGGGTTCCGGAGGCGCTGCGCCGGCAGCTCGGCCGGTAGCCTGCGCGCCCCGGCCTGCACGGCGCCGGGCTTCTTCCTGCCGCCATTGCCGTCGTCTTCCTGGTCCCGGCGTTCCATCCTGCTCCGGATCTCGCGCTGCTTGCGCACCGCGCCCGCGGTACTCCGCGCCTGTGCCTTCTTCTTCCCTGTCATGTACGTCTCCTTGGCCTGCCGGGTTCGCGCAAACCATTCCCAAAGTGAAATGCTCGCCGCCCGATCGTGTGCGCGGCGTCAAAATCGTGTTACGGGCGGCCGCTTCGTTGGGCCGGGTTCACTTGGGCGTCCCATACTGCCCGACGATTGGAGTTTCCGCGCTTGCTGCCGGTGAAGAAGATTGAACGAAGCGCCGCGCGCGTCCGTGCCCCGACCGTTGCGCGATCCGGTTCGCGCTCTCATTCGATCGACTGGCATGCGCCGTGCATGCAATGAGGCATGCAAACAGCCGTTCCCGGCGGCTCTCCAACCATGCCCACACGAACATTTTCGCAATCCATGTCGCGCCCGCGTGACGTCGATGCCGGCCGGCGCCCGTCCGGTAACGGCTTGATCGATGCGCTGCCGCGTGCCGAGCGCGCGCGACTGCTGTCCGCCGGCAAGCGCGTCGATCTGAAACTGGGTGAGATCCTGTACCAGCCGGGCCAGCGCGTCCGCCACGCATGGTTTCCACTAACCGGTTTCCTCTCGCTGTCGACCGCCCTGGGTCCCATCGCACCGGTGGAGGTCGACTTGGTCGGCAACGAGGGGATGCTCGGTGCGGCTCTGGTGCTCGGCATTGAAGAACCGAACCAACGCGCGCTGGTGCT
>JBOHYT010000023.1:0-2460 GCA_050738055.1 Rhodanobacteraceae bacterium | reverse complement strand
TGATTCCCATCGTCTCGCCGCGTCGTACTTCGAAGCCGACCTCGCGCAGCGCCCAGAACTCCTTGTAATACTCGCGTACGCGTAGCCCGGCAAGGCGCTGCAGTTTCGGCAGAACCATCTGCTTCAGCCTATCCACGGGTTTCGCGTAAATCTCGTAGCGTTTGCCCAGCCCCTCGACCCGGATGGTGACGTCCTCAGACGACATCGGCAAACCCTTTGCGCGTCTGCTCGAACCAGGCGAATGCCGCCCATGCGAATAGGCACGACACCAGAGCGTAAATTGCGAGATGGGTCCATATCGGCGGCCGTCCCCAGACCAGGACGTTATGCGAAGCCTCGACGATCACCGTCAAAGGATTCAGATACAGCAAATGGCGGTACGCAGCCGGAATCATTGTTGCCGGATACATGATGGGAGCGAGATACATCAGAACGACCGTGATAATGGCTACCACTTGTTTCAGATCGCGAAGGAATACACCCAATGATGCCAGTAGCCACACCACTCCTGCGACAAAAGGCAGGAAGCAAACGATGACGAGCGGGAAAAGCACCACTGTCCAGGGAATGCTGCCATTGGCAATCAACAGCATCACCAGCAAAACGCCGGTGGATACCATCAAATGGAACAGCGCCGCTCCCAGCACGCTCCATGACAAGGTTTCGAGTGGGAACACGACGCGCTTGACGAAGTTGGTGTTTTCCGTAATCAGCGTCGTTGCATGGTTGGCGCATTCGGAAAACAGCGTATTGATGTTCAATCCAGCAAACAGGATGATGGCAAACTGCAGGTGGCCAATTTCCTTTGAACTCCAGCGTGCCTTGAAGAGCACCCCGAAGACGAAGGTGTATATCGCCAGCATCAAAAGCGGATTGAAGAATGACCAGAACAACCCCGCAAACGAACCGCGATAGCGGCCCGCGACGTCGCGCTTGGCCATCTGCACGACGAGTGCAAAATGGCGCTTCAAAGCGATATACGGCGACCGCGGGTCGGTCAGGCGATAAGTCGTCGGCATGGTTCGGGGGGCATCTTGGGGGCAGTATCGCGCGCGATCGAACGTCAAAGGCGCTCGTGTCGGTGCGCAATTGTAGCGTCACCCGGCGGGTTGCTCGATCGTCCGCCGTATCGCCGTTCAGCCCAGCGCCGCATCCAACTCGTCGCGCAGGTCAGGCACGTCTTCAACGCCCACCGAGGGAACCTCGAAAAACGCTCGCTGATCGATGCACCTCGTCGGTAGGGGCGTTTTGCGCGTCAAACGCACCGGTTGTAATGCTCCAATCCCACCGACCGCAATGCTCGAAAGGCGACGCTGCGGGCAGCCTATTCCAGGATGGAGCGCACGGCATCCAGTGCTTCTTCCACTAAAGCGTGAGGAGCCTTCTCGATGCGTCTGAACGTTCGCGCTCGTGCGTCCACGGTGCGTGTCTGATCGCACAGCACCACGCCTTGTGTGGCGGTTCCCGTACCCATGAGGCTGACACTGAAGCCGGTTTGGCGCGAGATTGTACCGCCTTGGGTAATTGGCGCCACCATCAGCAGGCCAGAAGCTTTGTTGAATGCGTCTGCCGACAGCACCAACACCGGCCGCGAACCGCGGATTTCACGCCCCACGGTCGGGTCCAGACTCAACGCCAGAATGTCGCCGCGCTCCGGAAGGCGGCTCACAGCACTTCGCGCCCGGTCGGCGCATCGTTCAGCCAAGCCGCATCACGGTGCCACGCTGCAGGCCTTTTCGGACTCTCCGCCAACCGCGCGGCCAGTCCGCGCCGTGCTGGAGTGACGGCAAGTTCGCGCCCCTGCACGGTCAGGTCGACGACCGAGCCCGCTTCCACGGCCATGCTGCGCGCGATGGCCTTGGGAATGGCAAGAATGATCGAACCTCCGGATTGACGCAGGGTGGCGGTAAAGGGCATGGTATTCATCCTGATGTTTTATCTGGGTAAAATATTACCGGAGCACCAGCGAAGGTGCAAGCACTGCGGCAGGTATGCGCCGCGGGTCTGCCGTGCTTCGGGCAGGTCGCGTCGATGAGCAGAATGGTTGGGTGGTTTCATGGTGGAATCGGCGGCTGCTTTGTTACCGTAACCTGTGACGCCCTTGGCTGGAATACGTGGCAGGAGGGCCAGAAGGCCCGACCCAACTTCGCGCGGGTGCGCGGTTTGATCGCACGGCGCGGTCGCGGCTCCCGCCGCTCCTACCGTTGTTTGCAGGTTTACCAGGGTTTTTCGAGATCCTGCCGACAGGCGGAACGGGTCCATCCTCTATCCTGCGGTCAGTCGCCTTGTGATTTTGGGAAATGCGTTGATCCGTTTTGAGTCAACCGACCGGCGCTCCGGTAGCCGTCCGGGAAGGAACAGGGGGTAGGGCGGGTTGACCCGCCGGTGTCAACCGAGCACTCGGCTTGATTGCGTCGCGTAATCCATGGTCTGCTCGCCACGGCGGGTCGAGACCCGCCC
>JBOHYT010000022.1:0-7238 GCA_050738055.1 Rhodanobacteraceae bacterium | reverse complement strand
TCCGCAATGAATGGGGCCACGAGCGTGAATACAGCTACGCGCAACTGCACGCGATCGTCGGGCGCATTGCGCACGGACTGAAGGAAACTGGCGTCGGCAAGGGCGACCGGGTCGCGGGCTTCCTGCCCAATCTTCCCGAAACCATCATCGCGATGCTGGCGACGGCATCGCTCGGCGCCACCTGGTCCTCGTGCTCGCCCGATTTCGGCGTCAACGGAATCGTCGATCGCTTCGGGCAGATCGAGCCCAAGGTGCTGTTCTGCGCGGATGCCTATCCCTACGGCGGCAAGCGCCACGACTGCCTCGGCAAGGTGCGCGAGGTGCTCGCCGCGATCCCGTCGATCGAGCGATGCGTGGTCATCGCCTACTCCGGCGATCCACTGCGACTGCAGGGGCTGCGCAGCGCGGTGTCGTGGGACGACTTCGCGGGCCGCGAAGACCACCCGCTCGAATTCGTGCCAACGCCGTTCGAGCACCCGCTCTACATCATGTATTCCTCGGGCACCACCGGCAAACCCAAGTGCATCGTGCACGGCGCCGGCGGCACGCTGCTGCAGCACCTCAAGGAACT
Organism: Rhodanobacteraceae bacterium; assembly: GCA_050738055.1. Taxonomy (GTDB): domain Bacteria; phylum Pseudomonadota; class Gammaproteobacteria; order Xanthomonadales; family Rhodanobacteraceae; genus 66-474. Next base: position 6,667 of record JBOHYT010000022.1, on the reverse strand, counting down.
GGTGCTGCACACGGACCTGAAACGCGAGGACCACATCTTCTACTACACGACCTGTGGCTGGATGATGTGGAACTGGCTGGTTTCCTCGCTCGCGGTCGGCGCCACAGTGGTGTTGTATGACGGCTCGCCGACCTACCCCGATGGCAACGCGCTGTGGAACCTTGCCGATGAAGTCGGCATCAGCATCTTCGGCACCAGCGCCAAGTGGATCGACGCCACCGCCAAGATGGGCGTCAAGCCCCGCGAAACCCACAAGCTGCAGGCGCTGAAGTCCATCTTGTCCACCGGTTCACCGCTCGCGCCCGAAAGTTTCGACTACGTCTATCGCGACGTGAAGGAACGCGTGCTGCTGGCCTCGATCTCGGGCGGCACCGACATCGTTTCCTGCTTCGCGCTGGGCAACCCGTTGCTTCCGGTGTACCGCGGCGAACTGCAATGCCGCGGGCTGGGCATGAAAGTCGAGATCCTCGATGACGCCGGCCAACCGGTGCGCGAGCAGCCAGGCGAACTTGCCTGCGCCGCGCCGTTCCCCTCGATGCCGGTCCAGTTCTGGAACGACCCTGAAGGCGAGAAATACCGTGCCGCGTATTTCTCGAAGGTGCCGGGGGTATGGTGCCACGGCGACCATGCCGAGCTCACCGTGCACAATGGCATCATCATCTACGGGCGTTCCGACGCGACGCTCAACCCCGGCGGCGTGCGCATCGGCACCGCCGAAATCTACCGACAGGTCGATCAACTGCCGGAGGTGCTGGAATCGGTCGCGGTCGGCCAGCACTGGCAGGGTGACGAACGCGTCGTGCTGTTCGTGCGGCTGCGTGACGGTGTGCAACTGGACGACGCACTGCGCGACAAGATCAGGAAACAGATCCGCTCGAATGCGTCACCGCACCACGTGCCGGCAAGGATCCTGCAGGTCGCCGACATCCCGCGCACCATTTCCGGCAAGATCTCCGAGCTCGCCGTGCGCGCGGTGATCCACGGCGAGCCGGTGAAGAACACCGATGCGCTGGCGAATCCCGAGTCGCTCGAACTGTACACGGCGTTGCGGAGCAACCTGGCGACGTAACCGGCAAACCCGGTCGGGCCTGAATGTGGTCGGGCGCTCCGGCCGTTCTACGCCTTGGGCAACCCGTTCGGGCCTTCCGGCCCTCCTACCGGCCACGCGGTAGGAGCGGCGGAAGCCGCGACCCGCCCAGCATCCCGGCCGTTCGGCGGCTCGGGCGAATGCGTTCGGGCCTTCCGGCCCTCCTACGGGTTTGGGCGATCGCGGTCGGGCCTTCCGGCCCTCCTACAGCGGGGCGATTACGGTGGGCCTTCCGGCCCTCCTACGGGCGCCCCTACGGCCGCTGGTAGGAGCGGCGGAAGCCGCGACCACATCGTTCAGGGCTCCGACAACCATTCACTGTCCCAGAATGACCACCGCCACCGATCATCGACGAGGCCCGCGCGCACGGGGTTGTCGAGGATGTACCCCGCGGCAACGGCGACTTGCTCGTCACGACGCAAGGCGTGATCGTGGAACGCGTCGGCCCAGATGCGGGCATCCGATTTCGTGACAGACCTCGCCGCCCGCGCACTGACCGCCTTCACGCGGGTCATCAAATGCGACAGCGACTCGTCACTGTTCAGCGTCAGCAGAAGGTGCATATGATCAGGCATCAAGACCCAAGCGTGGAGTTGGTTGCCGCGCCATAACCGGCGCCCGCCGACTTCCCGCGCCACCGCTACGCCCACCGGCCAACGGGCGAACAATGGCTGCCGCGCGAACGTTGTCGTGGTGACGAGATAAACCTGCCCCGGTATCGAACAGCGGCCGCGGCGCAATGCAGCGTGGCCGGGATGGCTGGACAAGGCGACCTGAGTCATGCAGCACAGCATCCGGAAATTTGGCGGCAAGGACCATCGGCACACCCCTCGGCGCTCTGTGGGCAATGGCTGCGTTCGGGCCTTCCGGCCCTCCTACGGGGCTTGGGCGATGTCGTTCGGGCCTTCCGGCCCTCCTACGGGTTTGGGCGATTGCGGTCGGGCCTGCCGGCCCTCGTACGATCCACCGCTGGTAGGAGCGGCGGAAGCCGCGACCGGTCCTTTGACCGCCCGGGATCACGGTGAAGCGCTGGCGATACACGATCCGGGTGCCGGGGCGCAGAACCATCCTACGCACGTACCCCGACCGCCAACAGACCCATATGCGCGACGAAAGGCCGGAAATCTCTGTCCCGGAACAGCAATGGCCATTGGCTTTCGATGCAGAACGTGGCGATGAAGACGTCAATGGTCTTGCGAACCGTGATCCCGCGACGGCGCAGCGCCCGGTAGTTTTTCGCGCATTTGACCGCGTTGGCTTCGCCCAACATCGCAACCACGGTCAAGGAGCCCATCAGCCGCCTGGCAGTTTCAAATTCGGCGTCCGTCCGGAACCCCTGCAGCACCTCGGCGAGGATGACGTCGCCTATCGCCAATGACTCGCTACCGAGCAGCGCGTCGAGCGTGTCGGTCTCGCGACTGGCGACACCGTTGAAGTAGTCGATCCAAACCCCCGAGTCGACAATGATCACCGCGCAGCTCTCGACGCTGCGAGGTCGCCCTCCCAGATGAGTTTGCCGCGAAACCGCTTGATGTCAGCCTGCTTCTTCAACCTGATCAACGTCTCGAGCCCCCTGGTCACGACCTCCCGTTTCGTCTTGAGCCCCGTCGCCTTGAGGGCCTTGGCGATGAGATCGTCGTCGATGACGATGTTGGTACGCATGGCATTCTCCTGAGTGTGTATACTGCGTTCCAATTATACACATGTACGCCAAAGCAAAACCTCGAACTCGAAACGCCGCGGCTTGAAAGCCGACAAGTCATGCTCGGAAAGGTCTGCCGTCTCCACGAAACGCTCGGCGTCCGCATCACTGCGCAGAGGGGGCATGGGTCTTGATTTGTGTTTCATGATGAACAACCTCCTTCGGGGGCATGTACCGCGCGCCGATCGGACGCAACAGGGTTCTGCCGTCCTGGTTATCCCTGTCCCTCAGCTACGCTCCCACGGTGATCCGTTGTAGGAGGGTCGGAAGGCCCGACCGGTGCGGCGAGAATATCGAGTCGCTGAGCAAACGGTCGCGGCTCCCGCCGCTCCTACCGTTGCACCCTTGACTGGCTAAACGACAGGGATAATCAGGTCAGCACTTGTTCGACTTCCGCGCGGGATACACCGTGTTGACCGCACTGCGGCCAGTTGCCAGCGTCCCAATCAATCCCTGATATCGCGATACTTCAAATCGTAGACGGTTGTATAGACATCCGTCTACGCGACGACGCAATCGGGTAAAAGCCCGTGCGGGAGTTGCAGGATCGGTGTCGGCCCTGGTCCGGTTGTGGCAGTTTGGCCAGGATTGCGCGGGCTCTTTGCTTGCCGCGCGTGCTTCCCGCTCCAACACGATCGGCTCACGGCCACTCCGCGTCACGGATTCCAGGTTGCGCGCCCCCACCAGGCGTTGGCGCAGGTCGCGGTACCCGGATTGATCCGACACCATGAAGTCGAGGTCCAGCGATTCCCGGTACTCGTCATGCGTCAGCACGATCGCGGTACCGCCGCCAAACCAGCATTGATCGGCACGCAGCAACTCGGGATCCAGGCTACCCAGCAACGCCGCAATGCGCTGGTGATGGGCGCGTTCAAACCCCGGGATGCAGGTCACCAAAGGCTTTGGTCAGCCCGGCAATCAGTGCGCGCTCATTTTCTGGCAGATCATCCATGTGCAGGTGCCGCCAGTTGCGCTCGTATAGCCCCCAGGCCTCTCGTGGCGTGACGCTCTCGAGCCCCTCCTGCAACTGCCAGGCAAGGCGGCGCAGTCCCGGAAAATCAGCCAAGGCAATTTCCAGGGGCAGCCACTTATCCAATGGAGGCGTCGGGTCCAGTGCGCCGGCGCGCTCCAGCACTGCCGGTTTGGGTCCGAGCTTCACTTGCAGGTCCAACGCCCTCGCCGCGGCCACAAGGAACCCCCAAGCGACGCTGGCCTCCCCCTTTTCCAGGCGATACCACGTCACGCGGGACATGCCTGCAGCTTCAGCCGCCGCGCTCATGCTGATGCCCAAGGCCTTGCGTTGTGCACGCAAAGAACGGCCGACGGCCTCGAGCGCTTCCGTAGCGACAGTAAAACCCATGACTGATGGAATATTCCGCTTTTTGTTTCCCAACGCAGACATTCTGCCACAAATGTACACAACAAGAAACACCATTTGCTACTGTCACGCTTGCCAAGGAGGCCCGCTCGCGGGCCCGGTGCCGCCTGTCTGACTCGACAGCGCGCTCACCCCGGGGGGCACGACGAGCTGCACACGTTTCCTGGTGCGCCCACGAGCCTGTGGCCAGTTGTGTGGGCCGGCGGCTATCCACGCATCCATGCCGGAAAGCTGGATGCCGGACACTGGCTCAACGATTACATCGCAACCTATGTCGAACGCGATGTGCGCCAACTCACCCACCTTGGCGACTGGGCGACGTTCCGCACCTTCCTGAGACTGGCCGCCGGGCGCACGGCACAGGAAATCAACTTGAGTTCGCTCGGCAACGATTGCGGTGTTTCGCACAACACGATTCGGGAATGGCTCTCGTTGCTCGAGATCGGATTCATCATCCACTGCTTGCCGCCTTGGCATGGCAACCTCAACCTGAGATGGATCAAGTCACCGAAGCTGCACTTTCTCGACAGCGGTCTCGTGTGTGCCCTGCTTCGCATCCGCAAGCCAAGGCAGCTTGCCACCCACCCACTGCGCGGCGCCATCTTCGAAACCTGGGCCGTTGACGAAATCCTCAAATATCGCCTCAATCGGAACCGCACCATGGGCGCCGTTTTCCACCTGCGCCAGACCCGTGGCCTGGAACTGGACGCAATGATCGATGATGGCGGCCGGCAGACGAGCGTGGAAGTCAAATCCGCAGCGACGATCAGTGCCGCTCAATACGCCAACCTCTTGCGTTTTCGTCAACAGATGGCAGACGCATCAGAAACGCGGCGCGCCCCGCCCGACTTGCGCTTGATTTACGGCGGCGAACAGGCGTCAACCCGGCAAGGCGTGGATGTCATCCCGTGGAATGCCATCGCTCAGCACGAGTGGTAGCTACTGCAAAACGAAATCCTCGCCGATAAGCTGGTGGCACTTGCGGGCGGCTTACACCAAGGCGCGGGACGTCTGGGACATCCGATGGCTGACACAGCGCGGCAATCGCGTGGACATGGTGTAACGCAAAGCCGCGGACTACAGCATCAACCAACTGCCAGCAAAGTCGCCTTCGCGCGCCTTCGCACCCACTCGGCCTTTCGGCGCTGAGAGCCGCTGTGATAACGGTCGCGGCCGTGGTCCAAACCATCACTGATCGTCCCACCCACGGCGTCGGGGCGGGAATGCCAGCCGGAAGTTGTGGCTTTGCAGCGAGAGATTGGGGTTGTAGGCCGGATCCTCGCGCAAAGCGACACCCCAGCGCTCTTGCATGAACGCGACTTCGGCTGCGTATCGGCTCAACTTTTCGGCGGTATTCTCCCTGCCCCTCGACGCGGATTCGTGGTGGTACAGCTCGGCGAACGGCGTCCAGACATTGCGGTAGCCGCGTGTCCGGACCCGCAGGCAGAAGTCGATATCGTTGAATGACACAGGTAATTGCTCATCCAGTCCGGCCACTTCATCGAACACCTGGCGCCGCACCATCAGGCAGGCTCCGGTGACGGCCGAAAGATTCTGCGCGACCAACGCGCGGCGCCCGTGTCCTTCGTAGCCGCGCGGCATCCCGCAATCGATGTGCCCGGCCACACCCAGAATGCCCAATATCACGCCGGCGTGCTGGATGGTGTCGTCGGGGTAGTACAGCATCGCGCCGACCGCGCCAATATCCGGACGCACCGCGAAGCCCGCCATCTGCTCCAGCCAGTCGGGCGTGATTACCTCGATGTCGTTGTTGACCAGCGCCAGCAACGCGCCATCGCATTGTCGCGCGGCCCAGTTGTTGATTGCCGAATAATTGAACGGCGCGTCAAACCCCAGCACCCGCACGCGTTCGCGCGTGCGCAACGCGCGCAGATAATCCATGGTTTCCGTGTCCCTGGATTGATTGTCGACCACCACCAGTTCGAAGTCCGGATAGGTTGATTTCGCCAGGATGCTTTCCACGCATGTCTCGAGCAGATCGACGCGGTCGCGGGTGGGAATGACGAGACTGATCTTCGGCACCGGCTTGGGCAGTGGCCATCGCACCCGGTAAAGCCCCGGCGGCCGATCGGCGTTGACAACGGTGGCTGCGGTCTGGGTACGTGCAAGATGTTCCGCCACTGCGCGCGCACCCGCGGCGGCGGCGTAGCCTTTGGCGCCGCGCCCGGCAGCCGCGGAACCTTCGATGGCACGCCAGTGGTACAGAATCTCCGGAATGTGTCCGATCTGCCGCGCGTCGATCTGCTCACTGCAGCGCAGGATCAAATCGTGGTCCTGGCTGCCCTCGAAACCTTGGCGAAAACCACCGACGTCACGCGCCAATGCGGTGCGGATCGCGGTGAGGTGGCAAATGTAGTTCTGGCTGCGCAGCAGATCGGGATTCCAGTCGGGCTTGAAGTTCGGGTCGAAGCGCCTGCCGTCGGCGTCGAGTTTGTCCTCGTCCGAATACACCAGCGACAGCTTCGGATCCGCGACCACG